>JANYAL010000001.1 GCA_025361325.1 Bacteroidota bacterium | reverse complement strand
GTCCATTGTACCCATTCCATCCCAATGCAACCTTTATAAATGTTAATTTTACATCAACTATTTTAATTACATACTATGATCAAGACAGGAAACCCCGTTATCAGCATCTATACCGAAATGACCCCGAACCCCGAAACCATGAAATTTGTGGCCAACAAATTACTGTACCCCGGCAAGAGCATCGACATCGCGGATGAAACGAGCGCCAAACCCTCGCCGCTTGCCCAGGAGTTGTTCACTTTCCCGTTCATCCGTTCCGTATTCATAGCCAGCAATTTTGTTACCCTTACCAAGACCGCCGATACAGCCGACTGGCAGGATGTGATACCCGCCATCAAGCAATTCCTCAAAGAATACCTGGAAGATGGTAAGTCCGTGGTGAACGAAGAGGAGATCGCCAACATGAAAATGGAAAGCAGCAATACCGTAAGCGCGGATGACGACGATGTAGTAATACGCATCAAAGAACTATTGGAGAATTACGTGAAACCCGCCGTGGAAATGGATGGCGGCGCTATACAGTTCAAAAGTTATGAGGAAGGCCGTGTGAACCTGATGCTACAGGGAAGTTGCAGCGGCTGCCCCTCTTCCATGATCACACTCAAAGCCGGTATCGAAGGCATGATGAAACGCATGATACCTGAGGTGAAGGAAGTGGTGGCGGAAGCGGAATAAGACCCTCCTACATCCGCCCTGCAAGAGGACTTTAAAGAGAATCAATATTTGAGCACCTTGTCAGGTGCTTTTTTATTAAATTTAGACCAATGAAAAAGATAGGTTTTATTACTACTATCCTTATTTTCCAAATTGCAGTGGCCCAGCAGGAAAAATTCTTTACGGTAAATGCCGACAGTACCACATGGTCGCTTACCCTTGTCGGTGCCTCCCACCTGGCTTCCCTCCCTCTGAAATGTCTGCTGCAGGAATATCCCAACAAGACCAGCCACACCGCGATCTCCGACAGTGACCAGCTGATGACCCCCAGGCAGATGCACCCGGCCTTCTATGGCTGCTTCGACTGGCACAGCTGTGTGCACGGCTACTGGATGCTCACCCGGCTGCTGAAAATTTACCCGCAAATGCCCGAAGCAGACCGTATCCGTGAAATCTTCAATAAACAACTCACACCTAAAAATATTGCCCTGGAGATAAGATACCTGGACGGCAAACTCTCCAAAGCCTTTGAACGAACATACGGTTGGGCATGGCTGCTGAAGCTGCACCAGGAACTGAACGGATTCGATGATGCGGATGCCAGGAACTGGAAAAAGAACCTGCAACCCCTGGTGGATAAAGTGATCGTCCTCTGGAAACAATTCCTGCCCAAACAAACCTATCCCAACCGAACGGGCGTGCATCCCAATACAGCATTTGGCCTGGTATTCGCACTCGATTATGCCAGGGCTGTTAAGGATACCTCCTTTGAAATAGCGGTCATACGTTCGGCCAGGCAGTTATTTTTCACAGATAAGAACGCCCCGGCTAACTGGGAACCCGATGGAACGGACTTCCTGTCGCCCTCTCTCGAAGAAGCTGACCTCATGAGAAGGGTATTGCCCCGGTATGATTTCATCCGCTGGTTCAATGCCTTTTACCCGGGAAATGCACTGGAGCACCTCACCCATCTTCCGCAGGTATCTGACCGTACCGACCTCCAGATTGTTCACCTGGATGGATTGTGCTTCAGCCGGAGCTGGTGCATGAAGCATATCGCAGCTCTGCTAACGGCTGATGACAAAAGAAGAACGCTATTACTCCATGCAGCAACCAAACACCTGGCTGCCAGTCTGCCCCATGTCGCTTCCGGCGAATACGGCGGCGAACACTGGCTCGCCAGCTTTGCCGTTTATGCCCTGGCCAACGAATGATGAATTCACCTGAAATATACCCCGTTTGCGAAACAGCCATCGTTGTGAAATGGGGTGATCGGATCGAAGAAGAGATCAACCGCAGGGTGCACGAGCTTAAACGGCTTATCATTCAAAACCCCTTTCCAGGATTCCTGGATGCCGTTCCTGCTTATTCAACACTCACCATCTATTATCAACCGGAACTGCTCATCAAAGAGCAGGTTGGTTTTTATCCTGTTGTAAAAAAATGGATCATGATCCTCTTATCATTGGAAGAACGCGGACCTGTTACAAGATCAACACTTGTAACCATACCCGTTTGTTATGATGAGGAATATGGTATCGATCTTGGGGAAATGGCCTCAGCCCAGGATCTTTCAAAGGAAGCGGTCATATCCATGCATTCACAAAGAGAATACCTTACCTACATGATGGGTTTCCTGCCCGGCTTTGCTTATATGGGGCAGGTGGCTGACGCCATCGCAACACCACGCCGGGAAACACCACGTCTGATGGTGGAAGAAGGTTCCGTAGGCATTGCCGGTAAACAAACAGGCATCTACCCCTTGTCCTCACCAGGCGGCTGGCAAATCATCGGACGCACACCGTTAACATTATTTGACCCGGGTAAGAATGATCCCTTCCTGTTCAGGGCAGGTGACCGTGTGAAATTTGAGCCCGTTTCCAGAACTGAGTTCAATTCTATAAAGTCAACCCAGGTGAAGCGGGCCCTACCTGAAACCACGAAGCCCATAGCCGATGCCGTTGTAATAAAAGCAGGCCCTTTTTCCACCATACAGGATGCAGGAAGGTTCGGTTACCGGTCATACGGAGTACCTGTGAGCGGGGCCATGGACCTGCAGTCGCATTTTATTGCCAATGCCCTAGTGGGCAATTACAAAAACGCAGCCGGCATTGAATGTACAATGGGTGGGTTGGTGATACAATTCAAAAAGGATACAGTCGTAGCCATAACAGGTGCAGGAGCGGCCTATGTTAACCACCGGGTAATACAGAAGTATCAGCCCCTAACGCTTTACAGGAACGACCAGCTGGAGATCAGGTACAATAATGACGGCATCCGCACCTATATTGCTGTGCGGGGTGGGATAGATGTACCCCTGGTCATGAACAGCCGGAGTACCTATACCAGGGCAGGCATCGGAAGCGTATTAAAAAAAGGCGATACACTTTCATTCGGGAATGATGTGCGTAGTACAACGGGAAATAGTTCCGTATCTTTTTCTTTTCCGGAATATACATCTCAGTCAGTGATCAGAATCATGGAAGGGCCCGAGCAGGAAAGGATGCAAAAGGAAAGCAGGGACAGGCTCTATGCACAGCCCTTCGCCCTCACCCATCAATGCGACAGGATGGGTTATAAATTACAGGCTGATCCCCTGAAGCTCATTGATCCCTCAGAACTTATTTCTACTGCCGTAACAATTGGCACTATACAACTCACTCCCAACGGACAGCTGGTGCTGCTGATGAGCGACTGCCAAACCACCGGTGGCTATCCCCGGGTAGCACAGGTGGCAGCCGTTGACCTTCCCATCGCCGCACAACTCAAACCAGGTGATTCATTACGGTTCACCAATATTTCCATAAGGGAGGCGGAAGACTTATATTTAATACAGCAAAACACGGTGAATGAATATTTCCGTTGACATCAACTGCGACATGGGCGAAGGCATGATGAATGAATCCTTAATCATGCCCTT
>JANYAL010000410.1 GCA_025361325.1 Bacteroidota bacterium | reverse complement strand
AAAAACCGCAGAAACAGTATATACCAAACTGCCGCCATAAATCAGGGATGAAAGGGTCAGTATCTTTTTAAAGAATTTTCTTGAAACCCTGCTCACTATAAAAGTGAAACTAACCTTGTTAACAATGACCAGATTCAACAGCAATATCAATGTGATGGCAAGATATGTAAAGGAATATAGTTTAATGAACAGGTCAAACTTGGCAATGATACCCGTAAGTGTTAAAATAATCAGAAAAGTGCTAAAAATCCTGAACTGCACTTCTTTCAGGAAATTGGTGAACACGGATTTCTTCAATTGCCAGGCATAAGCTTCCAGCAAGGAATAGAAAGTCATACCGAATCCAAATGGGAATATATAGTAATAATATTTGACCAAATCTGGTGAATTGGTACCGAACTTCCTGATGACCAGGTCTTTCAGGAGTATGCCTGCAACGATAACAAGACAAAAACCAACCAACGAGAAAGTAAGGGCCCAGGTAAGCAGATCGTTTTTCTTTTTCGGAAGGTTGTCATTGTAGTAAGGATAGAATTTATAAATATATGCCGCCATTCCCATATTCGACAAGGAATACATGATATTGGCAACCGCAACAAATATACCTGTTAAACCGTATTGGGATTGGGTAAACCCACCTTCGCGTGTAAAGAGGTAAGTATTTAGAAAACCGATAACAAAGCCTGTATAAACGACAATAGACGAAATGATGCTTTGTCTTCTTACTTGGCTCATAATTCAGTTTGCTGCTAAATTAATCTACCTTTTTTGTATTGATATAGAAATTCGGGTCAACTTTTAAATTAGTATCGCTTTCAGTATAAAGATTCAGTGTTTTCCATTCCTCAGTGGGTTTTATCCATTGTGTTTTCTTGAAAGTAACCTTCAGCGGAAGGTTGAATCCGTTAACACAATTGTTGTACCTGTAATTTAGTAAATAGCCATTGAGTCTATATTCCAGGGCCGGTACCTGGTTTGTACGCAAATACTGGTCAAAAATCTTACTGAGATCCATCTTCGCTGACTTACTCATGTAGTCTTCGATCTGCCTGGTGGTTACGGTTTGATGATAAAAGGTCCTGTTTAGTCCCCGTAGAATCTGCCTAAATTTCTCGTCATCACTTATGACCTGCCTGATTGTATGCAGCATATTGCCTGATTTGTAGTACATGTCACCGCTACCTTCCTTATTTACATCATATGGACCGATTATCGGTATGTCGTTCCGGATCAGTTTCCTGACACCCTGGATATACGCATCAGCGGCCGCTTTTCCGAAATAATATTCTGTGAAAAGTGTTTCGCTGTAATTGGTAAAGCCCTCATGAACCCACATATCTGCAATATCCTTACTGGTGATATTATTGGCAAACCATTCATGCCCGCTTTCATGAACTATTATAAAATCCCATTTCAAGCCCCAACCGCTGCCGCTGAGATCCCTTCCACGGTAACCATTCTGATATCCGTTTCCATATGCCGTTGCACTCTGGTGTTCCATACCGAGATGAGGGGCCTCCACCAATTTATACCCATCTTCATAAAAAGGGTAGGGGCCAAACCAATATTCAAAGGCCTTCATCATCCGGGGAGCTTCCTGGAACTGCTTTCGGGCCTTCTCCAGGTTATAGTCCAGTACCCAGTAATCCATGTCAAGATCCCCTTTTTCGCCCTTATATACTTCATTGAAATGAACATATTTTCCGATGTAGGGAATGATGCAATAATTGTTAATGGGATTTACTACGGCCCAGTCATACGTTGTCGTGCCATCCCCATTACTTGTTTTGCCACGGAAACGCCCGTTACCAACACAAACCAGGGTATCAGGGATGGTTATATGCATCTCTGCACTATCCGGTTTATCACTTTGATGGTCTTTGCATGGATACCATATACTCGCACCCAGGCCCTGACACGCAATCGTAACAAATGGATAATTATTCTTGTCCCTTTTAAAGATCAGTCCCCCCTCCCAGGGAGGACGTTTGGCAATAATGGGTCTGCCATGATAAAATATTTGTAATGAAGCGATCGACTTTACGGGTGGTAATAAGTTCCCCAGATCAATAAAATAAGCATTCCCATATTTTGCTGCAGCAAGTTCTTTATATACCAAAGCAGTGTACTTATCTGTGTACCTAAAATGAATGCTGTCAATGATCATGGGATCCTGGAGATCAATCTGAATAAAAGTACCTTTCTTCAATATTTTTAGACTAATGTCATTATATCCGCTAATGGAACTGTCTAAAAGGTTGAACTTCACATGGAGGTCATATTTAAGGGCATCCCACCAATCCCGGCCGGAACCATAACTTCCCCGCAAGGTGTCTGCATGAGAAAAAGATTTATTTTCATTTAATGGCTGAGCATTAATATGATCAATCATCAATAATGAGTATGCAAATAATTGGAATAGCTTTACAAATTGTCTCATGGTAAATTGTCAATATGAAAATTATAAATGCTAAATTAGTTTTCTTTCCTGTTATTCATGAACCGTTCACCAAATAATGCCAATTTAATTGCTGTCCGGCTTTTTTTATACAGCATCCTCACAATGACGCTTTTATGCACATGCATATCGCATGTGCACCCCAGCAAAAAAATCTTTCATTATAATGAAAGCAATGGTATTTCCTCCCTCGATCCGGCTTTTTCCAAAAACAAAATGAATATGGCTGTTGTACATCAGTTGTATAGTACACTTATTCAGATAGACAGTAACTTGAATATGACGCCACTTTTGGCAAAAAGTTGGGATATTTCCGAAGACAACCTATCAATCATTTTTCACCTCCGTAATGATGTGTATTTCACCGATGACGCATGTTTCAATACTGGGAAGGGCAGAAAGCTGAATGCACATGATGTTGTTTACAGCTTTAACCGTATCACCGATAAAAGCACAGCCAGTCCGGGCGCATGGATATTCAATAATCGTGTCGATTCTCTTCAAGGCTTTACCGCATTGGATGATTCTACTTTTCAGCTCAAATTGCTTCACCCATTCCAATCTATCCTGGGTATACTGAGTATGCAATATTGCTCAATCATACCGGAAGAAGCATTAAAAAAGTATGGGGTAGAATTCAGGCGTCACCCGGTAGGTACTGGACCATTTAGCTTTGTGGCTTGGGAAGAAGGACAGGCGCTTGTACTAAAAAGAAATGAACATTATTTTGAAAAGGATTTAAACGGCCAGCCCCTGCCCTATCTGGACGGGGTCACAATTTCGTTCTATGACAGTAAGGCTACAGAATTCCTGGAATTTCAACAAGACCGACTGGATTTCATTGATGATATCGATCCTTCATTCAAGGATGAGGTGCTCACCAAAGCCGGTAACCTGAAAAAGGAATGGAAAGGAAAGATTGTATTGCACAAACATCCTTATCTGAATATAGAATACCTGGGAATGCTGATGGATACCGGCAATGACCTGGTAAAAAATAGTCCACTGCGTTCAAAGTACATAAGGCAAGCGATCAATTACGGATTCGACCGTCACAAGATGATGTTATACCTGCGCAATTCCATAGGCATTGCAGCAGAAAGTGGTTTTATTCCCTGTGGACTACCTTCCTTTGATTCGGTGAATGTCAGGGGCTATCATTTTGATCCTGATAAAGCAAAGCAATTACTCTGGGAAGCCGGCTATACGGGCGGAAAGGATCTGCCTGCCATAAAATTATTGACCATACCTGTGTACGGTGACCTGGCTAGCTATATTTCCAATGAATTGGGACAAATTGGTATCAAAGTTGAAGTTGAAGTGCTGCAAAAGAACCTACTGATGGAACAAACAGCAAAGTCACAGGCCGTTTTCTTCAGGGGTTCATGGATCGCTGACTATCCGGATGCCGAGAATTACCTTAGTGTTTTTTATAGTAAGAACCCGGCACCTCCAAATTATACCCGGTACAACAATCCTGAATTTGATAAGTTGTATGAGCGTGCGTTACAGGAAAAAAAGGATTCGATCCGGTATATTTTGTACCAGGAGATGGATCAATTAATCATCAGTGATGCCCCGGTAGTACCATTGTGGTATGATGTGGCCATTCACCTGGTACATAAAAATATAATCGATTTCACACCAAATAGTCTTAATCTCCTGGAATTAAGGAGGGTGAAAAAACAGTAAGTTCAAGGATTGGATTAATGGCGACAGCGTTTTTACGCTTTCATAATAATATCTTTGAAAACAAGTTTAAACTTCTCCAGTTTTGGCC
>JANYAL010000403.1 GCA_025361325.1 Bacteroidota bacterium | reverse complement strand
AAGTATGTAATTATAAGCGAGTCATGTTTTATATAAAAAGAGTATTTCAAACTGTAAAACATGTAGTATATTATAATATCAGGGTCAAAATACCTAACGCGTATTTTTTAGGAAAAGAACCAATTCGGGCAAAATCTTCCTATAAGTTATTGATTACCTGTTGTATTTTTATAGAAATGTATGAATGTAGATTGTTAACTTATTATTATCAATTTTGCATGACATGGGTTCAAATTCAATAATTCTATTTTTGTCTGAAATAAAATAACATGGGAATCAATACGATTTTGAAGATTTTTTTGCCTAAGGACCGGATATTTTATCAACTCTTTGAAAATGTGTCTGATGTGCTGGTAAAAATGGGCGAGAAATTAAAGGATGTGGTGAATGAGCCCGATTTTGACAAACGTGCTCAAATGATTAAGGAAATTGAAGACATGGAGCATGTGAATGATGATTATACCCATAATATCTTTACCGAACTTGGTAAGAATTTCATCACCCCTTTCGACCGGGAAGATATCCACTACCTGGCTACCGCTTTGGATGATATTGCCGACTATATATATTCTTCAGCGAAAAAGATAAATTTTTATCGGGTCAACCCCAATGATATGGGGATTCAAAAAATGGCCGACTTGATCGCCCTGGGTTGCATCCAGGTAGACAATGCGGTAAAAGAACTGCGCAACATGAAGAATATGAGACGCATCACTGATGCCCTCGTTTCAATAAACAGTATAGAAAACCAGGCCGATGATATCTTCGACATGAGCATTGAACGTCTTTTTGCCACAGAGCCAGATGCCAAGGAACTGATCAAAAAAAGGGAGATCTACCAGGTCATGGAGATTGTTACCGATAAATGTGAGGATGCTGCGAATGTAATTGAAAGTATCATTGTCAAATACGCTTAAAAAAATCAGTACAATACCAATACCACATCTGCTGATTACAGAATTACCAAAACCCTTTTCATGACCTTTCTGATTATCATTATAGCACTTGCACTGATCTTTGATTACATCAATGGTTTTCACGACGCGGCAAATTCTATAGCCACGGTAGTATCCACCAAAGTTTTGACGCCTGCCCAGGCAGTTCTATGGGCAGCCATGTTTAATTTTGTTGCTTATTTCATATTCAAGGATCACGGTGTTGCCAATACCATTGCAAAAACGGTAAAAACGGATGTGGTACACGGGCATGATATGATGATTGTAATACTGGCCGGATTACTGGCCGCCATATCCTGGAACCTGCTAACTTGGTGGTTTGGGATACCATCTTCTTCATCACATACCCTTATTGGAGGCTTTTCTGGTGCGGCTATTGCCTTTGGTGGTTTCAGTTCAGTCAATTCCGACCCGGTCGTCAAGACGATCGCTTTTATATTTCTGGCTCCCATTATTGGAATGGTCATTGCCTTTATCATTTCTTTGTGGTTCATTCATTCCTTCCGGAAAGGATGGATGCCGAAGATCATTGCCATAACCATCTTTATCCTGGTAGGTATCTTCCTGTATTACGCTCTTGAATTTGACCCATCAAAACTGAAATCACATTTTGAATCCTATACGCTGCGGGTGATTTTTACGGCAAATAATTTCAAATGGATTCTATTATCTCTCATTCTATTGATCATGGCCTCTTTCACTCTCTTTTTGAGTAACCTGAATGCCAACCGGGCAAATGCCTGGTTTAAAAAATTGCAGCTCGTCTCTTCCGCTGCTTTCAGTATAGGCCATGGTGGTAATGATGCGCAGAAAGTGATGGGTATTATCATGGCTGCCCTGATCGCTTACAACCCCACTTTATACAGCCTGGACCATATGGAATGGTGGGTACCTATCGCCTGTTATTCTGCCATAGCCCTGGGTACCATGAGCGGGGGATGGAAAATCGTGAAGACCATGGGTACGCGTATCACCAAAGTAACACCCTTTGAAGGTGTTGCTGCAGAAACAGCCGGCGCCATTACTTTATTTGTTACAGAAGCGCTTAAGATACCTGTAAGCACCACACACACTATTGCAGGTTCTATAATAGGGGTAGGTGCCACAAAACGTTTGTCGGCAGTACGATGGGGTATAACGGTGAATCTTTTATGGGCCTGGGTATTGACCATTCCGGTCAGTGCTTTGCTGGCAGCCGGTTTTTATTACCTCTGTTCAGCCATTTTAAAGTAAAACGGCCCCTCCCGATTTTTCTACCTTAAGTTTTGTTTTCTTTGTGGCATGAATAAGATCCTGGTTACGGGTGGCTGTGGTTATATCGGTTCACATACTATTGTTGATCTCATTGAGAACGGGTACGAAGTGATCTCCGTTGATAATAACTCCCGCAGTAAGGACAGCATTCTCAAAGGCGTTGAAAAGATCACCGGTAAAAAAGTGAAGAATTATAAAGTGGATCTTTGTATCTATGATGATGTGTACGCTATTTTCCAGGAAAATCCGGGTATCAACGGCATCATACATTTTGCTGCATTTAAGTCCGTGGGTGAATCGGTTGAAAAACCCCTGATGTATTTCGGAAATAACCTTGATTCCCTCATCAATATCTTAAAATGTGTTGATGAGTTCGCCATTCCAAGTTTCGTTTTTTCTTCATCCTGTACCGTATATGGTAATCCCGACCAGGTACCGGTAACCGAAGAAACTCCCCCAAAAACTGCCGAATCTCCCTATGGCGCTACCAAACAAATGGGTGAGGAGATCGTCAGGGAAGCAGTCAAACGCAGTAAGAAAAAGGCTGTTTCGCTCAGGTATTTCAATCCGGTTGGTGCGCATCCTTCCGCATATATCGGCGAACTGCCCCTGGGAAGACCTTCAAATCTGGTTCCTGCCATCACCCAGACGGCGATCGGAAAACTAACTTCGATGCAGGTATACGGAAATGATTATCCAACCAGGGATGGAAGCTGTATTCGGGATTATATTCATGTTTGCGACATTGCCCATGCACATACCCTGGCACTTGATCATATGCTTAAAAATCAGAGCAATGATCTGTATGAATTGTTCAACCTGGGTAGTGGAAACGGATTCAGTGTGCTTGAAGTGATCCGTGAATTTGAAGAGGTGACCGGAGTGAAACTCAATTATCAAATTTCAGCACGGAGGCCCGGTGATGTCATCTCCATTTATGCCAATAATGATAAAGCAAAAAAGGTACTGGGCTGGTCACCTGTGTTTACCCTGAAAGAGATGATGCGAACCGCATGGGATTGGGAACTCAGGTTAAAGAATGATGAAAATTTATATACCAATCAACATGCAGGTTTAAACTGAATTTCTATATCTTTGAACCCCACCTCAAAAGCTTCCAATCCTAACCGAATTACCTTTTTGCTCAATCAGAAATATTATAAATATGCTAAGGAATTTTGCAGGGAATACTATATCCTTGCTGGTATTGCTTCTTATTTTTATTTTTTCAGGATGTACCAAATTTAAGAAAGACGGTCAGATAAAAGAACCCGGTGTGGTGCTTACTTTTGATGATGACCGGGTGGATAACTGGTATAAAAACCTGCCATTGCTGGATTCAGCAGGTGTGCGGGCCACATTTTATATCTGCAAGTATAACCGGTTCACCCTGGAACAAAAGAACAAACTGTCCATCATACAAAGTCATGGTCATGAAATAGCCTACCATACTACCAATCATTACAATATGATGGACTATGTGTACAAGGGGAAGCATACCATTGAAGAATTAATGAAAAATGAGGTAGAGGACGGTCTGAAACTGATGAACTTGGATGGATTTTACCCCACCACTTTTGCCTATCCCTATGGTGCACACAGTGGTGTGTACGATAAGATGCTGATGCGTTATTTCAAAAGCGTAAGAGGGCTTAATGGTACCAGCGATTACAGTAAAAGCCTGGCCCCCATGGAAAAGAACGAGGTCATATATGGACTGGTGATCGATAAGAACGGAGGCCGCTCAGATGAATCAATCCTTCGACTGATGAATTCTGCCTCTGAAAATAAAGCCTATGCTGTATTTACCGGGCATGATATCAATTCCTCAATTTCACTTAGCGTAACCAAGGGCAGATTGCTGAAGATATTCAATCATGCCAAAGACCTGGGGCTTAAATATTACACCGTATCAGAGATCTCTCAATAAATAGGATCGTACGCATCAATGAATGTCGGCAACTTTTTATTCGGAAGGGCCCTTTGATCAAATCTTTCTGTTATTTTGCTTTATCATGTAAATTCCTAAACAGTTACGTATATGATTAATGAGATTGAGGTTTCCGGAAACAAAGATACCCGGAGTGGGTTTGGGGATGGCATACTGGAAGCAGCCCGTAAAAATCCTAATATTGTTGCGCTGACAGCCGATCTTGCCGGCTCCCTCAAACTGAACGGGTTTATGGCAGCATTCCCGGAAAGGTTTATTCAATGCGGTATTGCTGAGTCCAATATGATGGGTATAGCTGCCGGACTAACAATCGGAGGGAAGATACCCTATACCACCACATTCGCCAATTTTTCTACAGGCAGGGTATATGACCAGATCAGGCAAAGCATAGCCTATAGTGGAAAAAATGTAAAGATATGTGCCTCCCATGCCGGACTAACCCTGGGTGAAGATGGAGCCACGCACCAGATCCTGGAAGATATAGGCCTGATGAAAATGCTTCCCGGGATGACGGTAATAGTACCTGCTGATTATAACCAAACCAAGGCTGCCACCATGGCAATAGCTGATCATGAAGGCCCGGTTTATCTTCGTTTCGGACGTCCTGTTTGGCCCATATTTACTAAGGAATCTGATTTCATCATTGGCAAGGCTCAACTGATTTCACCTGGTACCGATGTGAGCATCTTCGCCTGTGGTCATATGGTGTGGAAAGCGATCGAAGCCGGAAAGATGCTGGAAGAAAAAGGTATCAGTGTTGAAATCATAAACATACATACGATAAAACCATTGGATAAAGATGCCGTGCTTGCTTCCATACGTAAGACAAAATGTGCGGTAACTGCAGAAGAGCATAATATCATTGGTGGGCTTGGTGACAGTATAGCCCAGTTGGCTTGCAGGCATTTCCCTGTACCGGTTGAGTTCATAGGTACCATGGATACATTTGGTGAAAGCGGCAAGCCCATGGAGTTGCTAAAAAAATACGGCCTGGATGCACCGGATATCGTGAATGCTGCAGAAAAAGTGTTATCCAGGAAATAGGATGATTAAACCTTATATTTAAAAACCAATCAAACAATTGGTTTTTTTATTTTTACATAGCTCAAACCTTATATGTCCGAACATTTAGATGATAAAGTACTCCTAAACCAGTTTCATGATCCTGCTACTAAAGAAACAGGCTTTACCCGCATCATCAAAAAATACCAGGAAAAGCTTTACTGGCATATCAGGCGTATGGTAGTGGATCATGAGGATGCCAATGATGTATTGCAGAATATGTTCATAAAGATCTGGAAAGGACTGGAAAACTTCAGGGAGGATAGTCAACTCTATACCTGGCTCTACAGGGTCGCCACCAATGAATGCCTGAGCTTTATGGAACAGCAGAAAAAAAGGTCCACGCTTTCCCTAAATGATATGGAATCGGGCCTTAGTAACCGGCTTCAGGCAGATAAACACTTTGATGCCAACAAGTTGGAGTGGAAATTACAACTTGCTATTCAGCAACTACCTGAAAAACAAAGAGTTGTATTCAATTTACGGTACTTTGATGAAATGCCTTACGAAAAAATGAGCCAGGTGTTAGAGACCAGTGAAGGTGCGCTTAAGGCCAGTTATCATCATGCTGTTAAGAAAATAGAGGATTTTATCCTGAATCATTAAACTTTTAGTTCATTAACATGTCTTAAATATACAATGGAAAGCAGGTTAACTATATTGAGCGAATTGAAGTCTCTTAGCCCCTTGTTGGCAGAACTGGATAAACTGCCTGTTTTTAAAGTGCCGGCTGGGTATTTTGAACAAATGCCTGATTTTATTTTAGATAAGGTATTGCAAAGCGACAAAGGCATCTTATCGGGAATCCCAAAGCAAACTGTAAACCGGGTACCGAATGGCTACTTCAACAACCTTGCGGATACTATTTTAAACAAGATAAAGACTGAGCAGGAGGAAAATGCCGCTCAGGAACTACGGATTTTGTCACCCATGCTGTATTCCATACAGGGTGAGAATCCGTATGAAGTACCCCGGGGTTATTTCAGCGGGCTTACGGATGAGATATTGGTCAGATCAAGAAGCCGCATTGAAGGAGCAGAGGTCATACATAATGTGCGTGCTGTTTTCATGCGGTATGCTGTTGCGGCTTTGTTTACCGGTTTCATGGCATTGGGCGTTTTTAAATTCACTTCTCCGAACGGTTCTTCAAGCTATGGCGATGCCTGGTCTATGAATGTGGATACGGAGCTGGATAAGGTATCGGATGTTGACATGATCAAATACCTGGAGGCTAATGGGGAGAATGTGGATGCTGTAATGGTAGCCAGCAATACACTTGATGCAAATGAACTACCCAGCCAGGACGAACTCCTAAACGATGATAAGGCTTTGGATAAATACCTGGATAATGTCAATACAGGTGACCTGAAAAATTAAACACCCGATCATGAAAAAATATATTCTCCTTTTTTCCCTCTTACTGGCCAGGACCCTCGCGGTGCATGCACAGGATGATCAGCCTGGTGATGATGCGAAAAAACAGGAAAGAATCAAAGCATTATATGTTGCCTATATCACCCAGCAACTGCAGTTGAATCCGGACGAGGCCCAGAAATTCTGGCCTGTACATGCCCAGCTCGAATCAGAGCTAAAAAGCGTTAGATCTAATATACCTGAATTGGATAAACAACAGTCCATTTTGAATATCAAGAAAAGATACCAGGAGAATTTTAACCGCATTCTTGGTGCCAACAGGTGTGAGCGATTTTTCCGTATGGATGGGGATTTTAAACATAAACTGCTGGAAAAGATCAGGAATAACCGGCAGAACAAGCCCATGCGTCCTAAAACTAGAATGAGACTTTAATTTAACAATCAGATTAAGCGGCAGTAAACATTATATTACTGCCGCTTAGTTCATTTTAGACCCTCTTAGATATCATCAATACTCTGCAATGCTCCTCTGGGTCCCCTTTATTATATACTTTGTTCATCTTTTTAGTGTTTCACAAATTTCAGGGTAATTATGCCAACCAATATTTTCAGACTAATATAATAAGTACCTCCTATTTCAACTAAGTTCTAATTCCATTGGTAAGCATATGCTGTCTGAAATACTTCCCTTTTCTCCAAATGATATGCCTGGTAAGTGTAGAGATGGACTAAAAGGTTC
The DNA here is from genome assembly GCA_025361325.1 of Bacteroidota bacterium. Lineage (GTDB taxonomy): Bacteria > Bacteroidota > Bacteroidia > Chitinophagales > Chitinophagaceae > Ferruginibacter. Next base: position 265 of record JANYAL010000403.1, on the reverse strand, counting down.
CTACGCGTACATGAAAGGGGAAAGGACTGTCTTAAACCATTGTATACAGGGTTCAGATAGGTTGGCGAAATAGTAAACATGGGTAATAAGAATCTCAATTCTTTTTAAATAAAATAAATAGTACTTTCCAGACTGATATACCTGCCTTATCTGGAGAATAACTTGAATAATTTATGTAGAACTACGGGATTTATCGCATTGGGCTGGACTAATTTGGCGGGTGGAAAGTACGGTGATGGGATTACCGGGTTCTTGGCTGACTCTA
>JANYAL010000376.1 GCA_025361325.1 Bacteroidota bacterium | reverse complement strand
GGAAGTGCTTCGTATTTTGCAGTAAGTTCCTGTACATAATTCTCGCCGAAATCTCTTTGTCCCAGGTCATACAATGCTTTAATGTCTTCCGCCGGTTTTGTCTTGGACACGGCAACCAGGGTGGCTTTGCCTTTCAGTTCTTCCAGGATCTCTTTGTATTTGGCAATATTGATGCTCATCAGATTATGCAAAACCGGTTTGTAAGGTGTATAAAAAGTTGCAAATGCCCCGCATCTGCACATCTGTATATCCACCCTGTTGCGTATTACCTTAAAATACTTCTGCTGATCACGATCCGCTGCACTTCACTGGTGCCTTCATAGATCTGGGTGATCTTGGCATCGCGCATCAGGCGTTCCACATGGTATTCTTTCACGAAGCCATAGCCGCCGTGTATCTGTACGGCCTCGGTGGTGGTCCACATGGCTGTTTCACTGGCAAAGACCTTGGCCATTGAACTGCTGACCGTGTAATCGAGGTTCCCGTCTTTTTCCCAGGCGGCTTTCAGGCAGAGCAGTCTTGCCGCTTCAATGCGTGTGGCCATATCCGCGAGTTTGAACTGTATGATCTGGTGGTGCATGATCTCGGTACCGAAGGCCTTGCGCTGCTTGCTGTAGGCAAGTGCCCGTTCATAGGCGCCGCTGGCGATGCCCAGTGCCTGGGAGGCGATACCGATACGGCCGCCGGCGAGGGTTTTCATGGCAAACTTGAAACCGAACCCGTCTTCCCCAATACGGTTCTCTTTGGGCACTATCACGTCATTGAAAAGTATGCTGTGGGTATCACTGCCACGGATACCCAGTTTATTCTCTTTGGCACCCACCAATACACCCGGCCAGTTCTTTTCAACGATGAATACGTTGATACCCCTGCTCCCCTTACCGGCATCCGTTTGTGCGATGACCAGGTAAACGCTTGCGCTGTTGCCGTTGGTGATCCAGTTCTTCGTACCGTTCAGCAGGTAATGGTCGCCTTTATCCTCGGCTGTGGTTTTCTGGGAAGTAGCGTCACTGCCTGCCTCGGGTTCGCTTAGTAAGAAAGCACCGATATAAAGTTCACCATTCTTTTTACCCTGTGCCAGGGGGGTGAGGTAATTCTTCTTTTGTTCTTCGGTCCCGTATTCCTGCAGGCCATAGCAAACCAGGCTGTTGTTCACGCTCATGCAAACACTCACGCTGGCATCCACCTTGCTGATCTCTTCCATGGCAAGCACATAACTGATCGTGTCCATGCCGCTGCCGCCATATTCCGGTTTCACCATCATGCCCATGAAACCCAGTTCTGCCAGTTGTTCGATCTGTTCTTTGGGGAATTTCTGCAATTCATCGCGTTCGATGACACCGGGAAGGCAATCGTTGTTGGCAAAATCACGTGCGGCTTTCTGAATCATCAAATGTTCTTCGGAGAGTTGTAACTGCATAAGCGATTGTAGGTTTAGGAACAAAATTAAGGTATTTAAGCTCCAATGTTCTCCCGGAGTAATGCGGCGAAAGCTTCCCTGGGAATCATCCGGGCACCCAGGCTTTCCAGGTGGCTGGTATACACCTGGCAGTCGATCAGTTGAACACCTTCCTGCTGCAATTGATTTATGTAACGGATGAAAGTAAATTTACTGGCATTCCCGACCTTGCTGAACATGCTTTCGCCGAAGAATATCCTGCCTATGCGTATGCCATACAGTCCGCCTACGAGTTCCTCATCCATCCAGGCCTCTGCGCTGTGTGCGTGTCCTTCTTCATGCAGCCTGTTATAGGCATCCTGCATGGCCGGGGATATCCAGGTGCCGCCCTGGTGCTTTCTGTGCATGGTCATGCAATTCAAAATCACTGCACTGAAATTGCGGTTGACGGTAAACCTGAATGTATTGCTCCTGAGTACCTGGCGCATACTCCTGTGGATCTTCAGTTCATCAGGGAATAGCACAAAACGTGGGTTTGGGCTCCACCAGCAAATGGGTTCGTCCTCATTATACCAGGGGAAGATGCCGTTGCGGTAAGCCAGCAAAAGTCTTTCTGTGCCCAGGTCGCCGCCGATGGCCAGCAGGCCATCCTCTCCAGCCAGCGCCAGGGGCGGAAAAGGGAGGTCATCAGTTAGGATGTACATGTATGGATCAGTTGACGATCACTTCAATGGTTGCGCCGATTCCTCTTTCGGTGATGGCATCGCACTGGGGTTTGAGGGTATCGTAGTCGCCTTCCTTGACCGCATATTTTCCTTTTGCATCGATCAGGATGGCGCATTGTTCGGCCTGTTCAGCTGAGTGTCCGCAGATCTCCATGAGTGACTGGATCACCCAGTCGAACGTATTTACATCATCATTCCATACGATGAGGGTACAATTCCCTTCGGTGTGTGAAAGGGTGTCTGTTTCTTCTTTTATTTTGGTAAGGGGTGATGCTGGCATAATGATACCATGTAAAATTAGGCCGAAATTCTTATTTGCCATTTTTCTATTATTAATAAAAAAAGGTCCAGCTGAAAAATTAACCGGCATCGGGTGTTTCGGTTGGTGATATGAACTTTAAGGCAGCAGGATCGTATTCCGGGAGCCTGGGGGATGAAAACTTATAAAAATATGCAACCTTTGACGTCAGTTTGGAAATTCTATGATTTTAATCATTTTTACTGAATATTATCAAAATTAACAGAGAGTTAATGAAGATTGTTAGTAATTTTCTATCCGAATTAACAGGTCAGACCTGTTAATCAGTCATCAATAATATTTGCTTTATGATAACAACAGAAAAATCAGCCATTCAGCAATTCCTGCAAATGGTGAATAAACGCAATCCCGACCAGCCTGAATTTTACCAGGCTGTCTATGAAGTGGCCCAGGCCGTCATTCCTTTTATCGAGGAAAATCCACAGTATAAGAAAGCTGCCATCCTGGATCGTATGACCGAAGCGGAACGCATCATTATTTTTCGTGTGCCCTGGGTGGATGACAATGGCAATTTCCGCATGAACCGGGGATTTCGGGTACAGATGAACAGTGCCATCGGACCCTACAAAGGCGGATTAAGGTTCCATCCCGAGGTGAATCTGAGTGTATTGAAATTCCTGGCCTTTGAACAGGTATTCAAGAACGCCCTGACCAGTCTGCCCATGGGTGGTGGAAAAGGCGGCTCAGATTTTGATCCCAAGGGCAAATCCGACAATGAAGTGATGCATTTTTGCCAGAGTTTCATGACCGAATTGTACCGTCATATTGATAAGGATACCGATGTGCCGGCCGGGGATGTAGGTGTTGGCGGCCGTGAGATCGGTTTCCTGTTCGGCCAGTACAAAAGGCTTAAGAATGAATTCAGCGGTGTGCTTACCGGCAAGGGATACACGTTTGGCGGAAGCCTGATACGCCCGGAAGCCACGGGATACGGTTTGTTGTACTTTGTGGAAGAAATGCTCAAGACCAGGAAAGATACCCTTAAGGGTAAGAAGGTGCTGGTATCTGGCAGCGGAAATGTGGCACAGTATGCCATAGAAAAGACCATACAGATGGGAGGTATACCAATCACGGCCTCGGACAGCGATGGGTTCATTTATGACCCCAAAGGCATCACAAAGAACAAACTAGCCTTCCTGCTCGAGTTGAAGAATGTACGCAGGGGTCGGATACGGGACTATGCCGATGAATTCGGATGTGAATACTTTGAAGGGGAGAAGCCCTGGATGATTCCATGTGATATTGCCCTGCCCTGTGCCATTCAGAATGAACTGGATGAGGAAGACGCAGGGAAGTTGGTTGAGAACGGATGTAAACTGGTAGCTGAAGGCGCCAATATGCCCACCACCCCAGCAGCCATTAAACTACTACAGGAAAAAGGTATCCAGTATGCGCCCGGAAAAGCATCCAATGCGGGCGGTGTAGCGGTATCCGGTCTGGAAATGTCGCAGAATTCACTGCGGCTGGCATGGACGAAGGAAGAAGTGGAGCACCGGCTGCAGCAGATCATGCAACATATTCACCATGAATGCATGGAATACGGCGAAGATAAGCAAGGGAATATCGATTATGTAAAAGGCGCAAATATTGCAGGATTTGTGAAAGTTGCCAATGCGATGATGGCAGAGGGTTGTGTATAAGAACAACGCGAACGAAGTGATAGTTAAAAAGGTTTCCATAAAATGGAAACCTTTTTTGTGGGAGTTGACGGGGTCGAACCGCCGACCCTCTGCTTGTAAGGCAGATGCTCTAAACCAACTGAGCTAAACTCCCTTTTTGTCCAATATGTTTTGGATTTTAGGACGGCAAAGATAAGGGTTAAATCATTCCTGCAAAATTTTTTACCTTATTCAATTCAGTTGCAAGGCCGGCAAACGGTAGGACTGACCATCATACACAAATAATTCATCTATCTCTATGGTCCAGTAATTGAATAGCGGGGATTTACTGAGGTATTGTTCCACTTCTTGCTTGGTGGCTGCATTGATGACCATCCAGCTTCGCTGGCTTTCCATGCTTACTGTATAATAGTCCACAATGTTCTTCTCAATCAGGCTGTTGATATAAAGCCGGTGAGCGGGTACAAAACCCATGAATGCATCATCCATCTCAAACTGAACGGTTACCTGGTATTTATTGAGGAGCTCGTCGTTTATATTGTCCATGTTACTATTTCATGTTCCCATTCTTTATTGTATGGGACGGTTATTTTGATGTAGTTATCGGTATAGCCTTCCATCAGTCCATTCCTGTTTTTCGATTCAAGGAGTACCTTCCTTTTCTGCCCGATATGCTGCGCTGTAAAATACTGCATTTTACGGTAACTCAGGTTCCGCAAAATTTTATTTCTTTCATTCCTTTTCTCTATCGGAACTACAGGTCTCATTGTTTTCGCCAAAGTATCGTCCCGTTCAGAATAGGTAAAGACGTGCAGGTAGGAGAAGTCCAGTTTTTCAAGGAATTCCACGGTTTCCCTGAAATCCTCGTCTGTTTCCCCGGGAAAGCCAACGATTACATCCACACCGATACAGCAATGGGGCATCATGGTCTTGATGAGCCCGATCCGTTCAGCATATCCTTCTTTCTTATAACGTCGCCGCATCAGGCCTAGTATCTTGTTGCTGCCGCTCTGCAGGGGAATATGGAAATGGGGCATGAAACGCTTGCTGTTGCTCACAAATTCAATGATCTCGTTGGTCAGCAGATTGGGTTCGATGGAGGAAATCCGGAACCTGTCAATCCCTGTAACATTGTCCAGTTCCCTGATCAATGAAAAGAGATCCTCTTTTTCAGACCGTAGGCCGAAATCACCCAGGTTTACGCCTGTAAGAACGATTTCCCGGGCACCCTGCCTGGCAATGTCATGTACATTTTCGAGCACATGCTCGATACTGTCACTCCTGCTTTTACCCCTGGCCAGGGGGATGGTACAAAAAGAACAATTATAATCACAGCCATCCTGAACTTTGAGAAATACCCGCGTCCTGTCATGGATAGAATGAGATGCCGTAAATGTATTTACCAAATCAATATCGCAGCTGCAGATACGGGTGGGGTCTCCTTTGGTAATCTCCTTCAGGTGTTGAATTATGTTGAACTTCTCTGCTGCACCTAGCACAAGATCTACTCCAGGAATAACAGCAATCTCCCCAGGTTTCAACTGTGCATAGCAACCTGTGATCACTACAATGGCTTCCGGGGCCCTGCGTTGTATACGGCGTACCAGCATACGACATTCTTTATCGGCATTTTCTGTGACCGAACAAGTGTTGATCACATACAAATCGGCGATATCCTCGAATGGCTTTTTCTGGAACCCTTCATTTTCCAGGAGCCTTCCGATGGTGGAAGTCTCCGAAAAATTAAGTTTGCAGCCTAACGTATGTAGTGCCACGGTTTTGTTCATCGGGCAAAATTAGTGAAATTGGAAGTAAGCAGGGTCTTAACAGGTATTTGCGGCTGAAAACCGGGATTGGCTTAATTTGCAGCATGATTAAAAAATATGGCCCCTTTATTGCCTTAATAGCTGCTGCTGCTTTATTTTGGTTTGTTAAAACACACCAGCGGGGTAACAATCCTATAACCCATTCAACCGGACAGACGGATCAAAAGATAACAGTTCCTGCTATACTGCCCCCAAGTGATCATGCCAATCGCGAGGAGGGCTTAGACCGAAGGTCAAGCCATCTATTTTACAGCAAACATGCCCGCTGCCGCATGGAATGCCGTCATATTGATGAAAAGGAGATTAAGGAGATATTGGAAAATGGCACGATCAATTACAGCAAGATCGAAATTGATGACAGGGGAAAGACCTACCCGCTGGAAGGTGTTACGCAGGAACATCAGCACCTGCGTGTGGTGTTTGCGCCTAAAGATGACGGGATCCTGGTGGTGACCTGTATAGACCTGGATACGGAATGGCCTTGTGACTGTAATTGACTGCAGGTATAAATAAGTTCATGTTTTGCAAACATAAAAACTACGTAGTTTTGTGATTCAACGATTGGTATATCCAGGATGAAAATAAAATCTTTCCTTGCAAAGCCCTTTGCATCATTTATTCACCGGCAAATCAGGAAGGGCATAGAAACAGCTGTGCAGGATCAGGAAGTCATTTTCAATTATTTGATAAAAGTGGGTTCAAAGACCGATTTTGGACGGGAACATGCTTTCGGGCAAGTGAAGAGCCATGCGGACTTCGTTAAACAAGTGCCTATTCGCGACTATGAAGGTT
>JANYAL010000348.1 GCA_025361325.1 Bacteroidota bacterium | reverse complement strand
GGTGAAGCCAGCACCGCCATGGAATATCTTAGAGAAAGAGGCCTGGACCGAACCATTAAGGAACTCAAACAACCGGTACTGGGCATCTGCCTCGGCATGCAACTGCTCTGCAGGCATAGTGAGGAGAATAATACGGATTGCCTGGGCGTCTTTGATACAAAAGTGAAATGCTTTTCTTTTGACAGATCTGTATCTGCCCACGGATCAGGACTTAAAGTACCCCAGGTAGGCTGGAACCGCATTTCCGAAGGCAGGCTACCCCTGTTCACCGCCCTGCAAACTGCACCTTATTTTTATTTTGTGCACAGCTATTATGCGGAAACAGGTGCACATACTGCCGGCGTATCGGAATACGGAATACCCTTCAGTGCGGCTTTGCAGAAAGATAATTTTTACGGTGTGCAGTTTCACCCCGAAAAAAGCGCAGCACCCGGAGAACAGCTACTACTAAATTTTTTGAACCTATGAATATACAGATCATCCCGGCAATTGATATTATGGACGGAAAGTGTGTACGGCTGACACAGGGAAATTTTTCAAGAAAGAAGGTCTACAACGAACATCCGCTGGAAGTGGCCAGGCAATTCGAGGACGCGGGCATTACAAGGCTTCACCTGGTAGACCTGGATGGTGCCAGGGCCGGGGTAATCAAGAACCGGAAAGTGCTGGAGGATATAGCAAAAGGAACAAAGCTGGTCATAGATTTTGGTGGTGGCATTAAAACAGAAGAGGACCTCAGGATGGTATTTGATTCCGGTGCCCGGTATGCCACCATTGGCAGCCTGGCCGTAAAAGAGGAAAATACCTTCATCCGGTGGATGGAGCAATATGGCAACGACAGGTTCCTGCTGGGTGCCGATGTGAAAAAGGAAAAAATTACTGTGGGCGGATGGCTGGAGACCACCCAGGTGGGAATCTATGACCTGATCGAAAAATACATCCATCACGGTATCCGGCAGGTATTCTGTACCGATACGAGTAAGGACGGCAAATTAAAGGGACCGGCCACTGCGCTATATAAAAAGATCATTGGCAGGTTCCCGGGCCTGTATTTTATCGCCAGCGGCGGAGTATCTTCTATGATTGATCTCATCACCCTGTCGGCCATTGGCTGCAAGGGGGTCATCATCGGCAAGGCATTGTATGAGCACAGGATTACACTGAAGGAACTACGATATTTCAACAACTGAGCATGCTGGCAAAAAGGATCATCGCCTGCCTGGATGTAAAACAGGGCAGAACAGTAAAAGGAATCCAGTTCCGGGACCTGGTGGACATGGGCGATCCGGTGGAACAGGCTTTGTATTACGCGCAACAGGGTATTGATGAGCTGCTTTTTTTGGATATATCGGCCACCCATGAAAAAAGAAAAACCATGGCAGCCATGGTCAATGCCGTGGCCCGGAATATCAATATCCCCTTTACGGTAGGTGGCGGTATCAGCAGCGTGGAGGACGTAAGTATATTACTGCAGAACGGCGCAGATAAAGTAACGGTCAATACCGCTGCGGTCAATGACCCCAGGCTGATCAGCGACCTGGCAAAACAGTTCGGCAGCCAGTGCATTGTCTTATCCGTTGATACAAAAACAGTGGAGGGTGAATGGTTGGTATACCTGAACGGTGGCAGACAGCCCACCAGCCTGAGAACGATAGATTGGGTAAAGCAGGCAACATCACTGGGAGCCGGAGAGATCCTGCTTACTTCCATTGACCATGACGGAACAAGAAATGGCTTTGCGATTGAAATGACGGCCTGTATTGCTGAACTTGTGAATATACCGGTGATAGCCAGTGGCGGTGCCGGTAACATGCAACACTTTGCTGATGTATTCAGGGAAGGCAAGGCCGATGCGGCACTGGCCGCAGGAATATTCCACGAGCGTTCACTGGAAATAAATAAGCTGAAAGCATTTTTGAACAGCCAATCCATAAATATAAGACCATGAGACCTGATTTCTCAAAATACACCGACGGACTTGTGCCGGCCATTATACAGGATAACAATACCGGCAAAGTACTGATGCTGGGTTATATGAATGAAACAGCGTATAACAGGACCCTTGATGAAAAACAGGTGGTCTTTTTTAGCCGTTCCAGGCTGGAGCTTTGGAAGAAAGGAGAAACATCCGGCAACTACCTGAATCTGATCGCGATCTTACCCGACTGTGACAATGATTGCATGCTGATCAAAGCTGTTCCTGCGGGTCCGGTATGCCATACAGGTGCGGATACCTGTTTTAATGAAACCAATCACCCTGCGCATTTTCTTTCACAGCTGGAAAAGATCATCACCGACCGCATAGCACATCCCGGTTCCGGATCATATACCCGTTCGCTTTTTGAAAAAGGCATCAATGCCATGGCACAGAAAGTGGGTGAAGAGGCTGTGGAACTTATCATTGAGGCCAAGGACAACAACTCAGATAAATTCATCAATGAAGCAGCGGATCTGCTGTTCCATTACCTGGTTTTATTACAGGCAAAAGACAGTTCTTTAGCAGAAGTAACTGAGGTCCTGAAAAAGCGTCATGATACAAGAACAGAAAAGGAAGATCGAAAATAATAGATGATACCCTGCTTTTCTCCGGATCAATGGCTTCAAATAATGATTCCAGGAATCAAACAAATCATTGTGACCATTCTTCCGAAATAATGATCCATCCTGCAGGTACCATTCAATCGGATAATTCACCGTCCATATATTGATTCAGGCAGAAGAACCCATCCCCCGGAGTCCTTAACAAACCTTTAGTAAACAACATCCCCCTGTATCTATCCTATACACATTGATAACAATTAAAATAAAAAATCATGAAAAAGATCTTTACTTTCTTATTTGCAACAGCAATGATCAGTTCTGCCTTTGCACAAAACAGGCCCTTTAACCAAAAGCTTAACGGGAACGGAAACACCAATAGCCGCAATACATACAGTGCTGCTGGAAATTATAAAGAGGTGAACGGGAACAATGGTTCCAATGGCCAGGGGAAATTTAGTCAGCAGGGCAGGAATATGCAGACCGTTGCTTACAACCGCGACTATGATAACAGGAAAATGTTTCAGACCGACCAGCTTGCCAGAAACGATGATCAGCGTTTTCAGAATACCCCCTGGTCTGATAACTCAAGTCGTTTTGAGGGCCGTATGGTGAATTATGAGTACCAGAAGCATGGAAAAAAATATGATGAACATGCCCGGTATGACAACCGTGACAGGTATGATAACCATAACCGGTATGATAACAGAGGTTGGTAATTTAAGTCTGCTGATAGTAATTCAAAAACAGGCCCTGCAGTACGGGCCTGTTTTTTGATTTGGACAGATCAATCATCAATCCGTGCCCTATCCGCATCAATGCGTTACTCATATACCTTTCCCAACCATAAATATTGGTCTTTTACAATTTAATCTTAGTTTTAACTCCTATTTCTATTTCAACCCAGTATTATGCCTGCTAAAAGAATAAGTCTGTTACTTGTAATCAGCTTTTTTTCACTTACCCGTGTTGCGGCACAAACGGATACTGGCAGCAGATCACTGAAATTGATCATTATCCGTCACGGGGAGAAACCGGTTAAAGGAGATAACCTCACCTGCCAGGGACTAAACCGTTCCTTGCAATTACCGGCTGTATTGAATGCCAAGTTTGGGATCCCCCAATTGATTTATGTACCATCCCTCGGAAACGGGGAATCAACTAAACATGCCAGGATGTTTGAAACGGTGGCGCCATTTGCCTCAAAATATAATCTTACCATCAACAGCAGCTATGCCGGCAAGGATTTCGAGGGGATCTCAAAGAACCTGACCACCCAAAAAGGAAATATTCTTATTGTATGGGATCATAAAGCAATCCCCGGCCTGGCCAAAGCATTGGGAGTCAACGATGCAAACCTGTTTTGGGATGACAATGACTACGACAGTATCTGGATCTTAGAATACAGGACCGGATCTGCAACACCGGTATTTAAGAAAGATACAGAAGGATTAACTCCTTCAACTGAATGCCCCTTTTAAGGCTTGAAATAATTCTATATTATTCATCCCTTTGCAATATGATGGTCATTGCCTGCCTTTAAATTCAGACATCGTTTTATACACAGCGATCCCTTTATCTCCGGAAAAATATACACCGAACAAATAGGACATGGTAACCTAATAACTTGCCATACTGGTATGAATAGTTGGGACTATTGCTATCAGCCTTTTTA
>JANYAL010000296.1 GCA_025361325.1 Bacteroidota bacterium | reverse complement strand
TTCGTCTTTCTTGTCCGTTCCTTCGATAAGGCCGATAACATTGCTGGCATTAATGATGTTACGGTACCTGTCGAAACTAAAGGAAATCCTTGTTTTCTTTTCCATGGTCCATTTCTTCTCCAGCGGCAGAAAGGCTTTAGTCATTTTCATCAGCGTATCAAAATTATTACCAATGAGTTGCTTTGCAAATGCATGCGATACCTGTATCGTATTCACGTGTTTCATATCACTGCTGCTCCTGGGAAAATACACACCTGTCTTTTTTCCGTTCTCCACGGCCCTGGGGTTGAAGCTTTCCTGGCTGGGGTTGATGATGATCAGTCCGGCTGCACCCTTTGCAGCTGCCGCGGCAGCTTTTTTGGATATCCCGGGGTAGGTCCAGTCAGAACCTCGTGCCGAGCCACTGATGATATATTTGCCATCCTTTTTCGGTTCGCCCAAAAAAACGACCACTACTTTCCCTTTTACGTTGAGCCCAGTATAATCGTTGTATTTTGGATCATCGATCCCGTAGCCGGCAAAGACGAATTTTCCGGAACGGAACTTTCCGGTCTCATTGATATTGAGCGGCGCAATGAAGTCCTTGCCGAACGCTACCTGTTTACCATTGAAATTCAAGGAGGTTTCCTTAATGCTGTCCTGGTAAAGGGGGTACAGCTGTTGATAACCCTGTAGCGCATCAGCCGTTTTTAGTCCCAGCGCTTTGAACTGCGACTCGATATAGGCTGCTGCTTTCCGTTGCCCTTCAGTACCTGTTTCTCGGCCTTCGAAGTTCTCACTTGCGATCATTGTAAGTTGTTTCCTAAGTTCAGGGCCTGTGATGATGCCGGCATACCTGGAGGCATCACTGACCTGGGTAAAAGCTAAGCAGTTACAGAACATTAAGTTTGTAAAAAGCAGGATTTTATTCATGAATTGGTATTTAAGGGGGCAAAATAGGTAAAAGGTGCTAAGAGGACAAAAGAGAAAAACAGGAAATGTAGGACTAAAAAGACAAAAAAGAATAGCTGGTAGTTCAAGGAAAGAAAGATCAGAAAGGGGTTTTGACTAGTAAATGAAAAAAAGAGTCGGGAGTTTATTTCAACTGAACTCTTTTTCTACTTTTCTCTTTTGTTCCAGTAGCCTATGAATTTCAGCACGCGATCTTATCGACGCGGATGGTATGCCTCCCGCCTTCAAAAGCTGTATTCATGAAAATGTCGAGCATCTTTTCTGCATCACCGTCTCGGACAAAGCGGGCGGGAATACATAATATGTTGGCATCGTTGTGCTTGCGGGCCAGTTCGGCCAGTTCCTCGCCCCAACAGATGGCTGCGCGTATGCCAGGGTGCTTGTTGGCGGTCATCGCTACTCCATTGGCGCTACCGCATAACAGGATGCCAAAAGCAGCTTCGCCATTTTCTACGGCGCTGGCCACGGGATGGGCGTAATCGGGATAATCAACAGAGTCTTTATTGAAGGTGCCGAAATCCCTGAATACAACGCCCTCTCCCTCGAGGAATGAGATGAGGTCTTCCTTGCAGTCCCATCCGGCATGGTCACAACCGATGGCGACAGGGAGTTTTAGATTGAATGGAGACATAATGGTTTAGAGTTGAAAGTTGAATGTTTGTAACGTTCCTGAATATCGAAGTTACGAATAAGTGAATACTGTTAAAAGTTGAAGGCCCTAAACCTTCAACAATTAACTTTCAAACGATTTAACTCCACTCCTTCTCTTCCTTCGCCTTTCGCTTATCTACCCTCAATACGAGCCATACACTGATTTCGTATAATAAAATAAGGGGCACAGCAACGATGGTCTGGCTGGTCCAGTCGGGCGAGGGGGTGATCACAGCTGCCACGATAAGTATGACCACATAGGCGTATTTGCGGTATTTTTTTAGGAAGCTGGCTGTGATGATACCTATTTTGGCCAGTACATAAGCGAGTATGGGGAGTTCAAAGGCGATGCCGCAGCCTAAGATTATATTGTTAAGTGTCTCAATATAATCATCGAGCGTGGGCATATATTTATATGCACCCACATTGCCCAGGGTAAAATTCGCGAGGAAATTAAAGGTAAAGGGAGCCAACAGAAAGTACCCGAATGCTGCTCCTGCGAAAAAGCACAGGGATACCCACAGAATGCTGCCCCGTGCATATTTTTCTTCTTTGGGAGACAGTGCGGGCTTAACAAAGCGCCAGAGTTCCCAGAAAAGGTAAGGAAATGCCACGATGACCCCTCCAATCATTGCAATATTGATGGCAGACATGAAAGGGCCGCTTACGGTATTACCCTGCAGGGGGATATTGACCGGCGGCATACAAAGCGATTGTCCCAGCCCCAGTTTATGGCTCCAGTTGCAAAGTGCGGTGTAGGTGATGAAGGTTGGCCTTGCGGGTGCATAGATGATATTATCAAAGACCCAGTCAATATAGATAAATATACCGATGGCGGCAGACAGCCACACCAATACACCACGTATGAGGTGCCAGCGCAGGGCATCCAGGTGATCTATAAAGGTCATCTCGCCCGGATTTGGATCACCTTTACCGCGTAAACGCTTAAAAAAATTCTTTCTTTCTGAACCAGAATTTGCCATAATTGGATGGCAAAGGTAAAGTAGTGCTTCTAAAGTTAGGCAGTTAATGACTGTTTAACATTTCCCGTACGTTTCAGCACGCCCCAGGCTTGTAATTCCCCTTTGAGTGCTTTGCCAAAAGATTTGAGCAGAATATAATACATCAACTGCCTGTAAACCAGTCTTTGTGGTACCATCCACAACAATTTTTTGTAATCCTCCTTCTCAAAAGCAAATGCCAGGGCGGCGCCTGCCACATCAACCAGGGTGAAGATTCCGTAATAGATAAGGATATGTCCAATGCTGGACTGTATGATTCCAAAGCCCGCCGCCATCAGGCTTATCAGGAGTACCAGGTCAGCAAGTGGCGCCAGGAAGGGTAATATCATCTGGAAGATGAGGATATTGGGCAGTGCTACCATACCGAAATTTTTATAACGGGGGTTCAGTACTGCATCCCTGTGTTTCCAAAAGCTCTGCATCACGCCAAAACTCCAACGGAAACGTTGTTTCATAAATTGCCTCATGGTCTCCGGGGCCTCTGTATAGGAAATGGCTTTTGTGCAGTTCCTGATCGTGTATCCCTCCCGGTGAAGACGCATGGTAAGGTCGCAGTCCTCGGCCAGGGTATCGGAGGTGAAACCGCCAGCCCTGATGATGGCGTCTTTGCGGAAACCACCAATGGCCCCGGGTACCACGATGATGCAGTCGAGCAGGTCGAAAGCACGCCTGTCGAAATTCTGGGAGGTGATGTATTCAATGCTTTGCCAATAGGTGATCAGGTTTATTTCATTACCCACTTTTACATTCCCGGCAACGGCACCGGTCTTATCGGTGATGAACTTCTTCATCAGTTCTGTTACAGCATCGGTCTTTAACTGGTATCGGCATCTATACACACCACATATTCACTGGTGGCGATGCTGACCCCGTAATTCAGGGCCGAAGCCTTTCCACCATTAGGCATGGTATATACTTTAACATTCGGTGTGGATGCAAATTCCCCGCTTACTACCTTGAACGTGTTGTCGGTACTACCGTCATCCACGAAAACGATGTCCAGTGCAGGATAATCCTGCTGCAACAGGCTCATGACCGTTCTAATGGCATTTAGTTCCTCATTGTAGGCCGGGATGATGATGCTGACCTTTGGTTGCATTGTGGAATAGACCATCTTCTTTTCCCTTTTATTCTGGATAGCCGCGAGAATGCCCATCATGACCATCCTGCCCACGGAAAGAATGATGCCGATAATGAAGAGTGCAAAAAGGATATGTCCTCCCCAATAAGTAGCCTCTGCAAAAAAGAAATTCAGGGAATTCATCCAGCTTCTCTTTATGGGGGGCATGACATCATCTTTCGTCTTACCCATCAGGTCAGCGATGGTAGTAAATTTGCAACCTCTCTTCTTAAAATAGTCAATGATCCGAGGAAGGGCATCCACGGTTGGTTGCCTGGTCTTGCCACCAGCGTCATGCAGCAGGATGATACTGGCATTGTTGTCTTCGGTTATGCGGATGATGCGGTTCACGATACTGTCTGCATTGTTTACAGGATCCCAGTCATTGGGATCGATGCTTTCACCCACCGTGATATAATTATCCTTCTTGCTTCGGGCCAGTGGCTCTATCTCTTCAAAGGTCTGCGGTTCACTATCCGCATTGTAGGGGGCCCTGAATAATATGGTGGAATGCCCGGTTATGCTTTCTATGAGCAGGCGGGTAGCCTTCATTTCAAGGTCGGCTCTTTCCGGGCTCATGAGGGCAATATTGTTATGGGTGAATGTATGGTTACCGATCTCATAGCCATCATCGTAGATTCTTTTCAATAAGGGAATATTGCTTTCACCGTTTAACCCGATGATGAAAAAAGTGGCAGGTATCTTTTGCTTTTCCAGTATGTCCAGAATCTTTGGCGTGTATTCGGCATCAGGACCGTCATCAAAGGTCAGGATGATCTTATGCCCGGGGCCAATGGGTGATTTGTCCTCGGCAAATTTTTCATACACATAACCTGAAGGCAGTTTGACGTAATGCTGTTCTGCGATCAGCATTTCGCTACTGTCTATTTCCAGCTGGATATTTCCCTGTTCGGGGCTGTATATGATATTGAGTAATTCTCCCTCTCCGGTGGCTGTAGGCTTTTTGTTAGGATCGGGAAGCAACGAGGAGAACAGACCAAAATCAAAGGCGTTCCTGCGAATGGATTCGGAACTGAGGTTCCGGTAGTAATAAGTCCATATGCGTGGATCCTCCCCACCCAGGTGCCAGAGTGCGGTACCAGCCGTTGGATAGTCGTCGTTGAACCTTAAGATATTGAACGTGGTAGCAGCATCAGTAAACCATACAGAATGGGTGCTTGGGGAAGAACTGTCCGATGCATTTTCAGTGAAACTGTAATTCAGGTTATAGGTGTTATTGTCGAAATGTATGGCGGCACTGGCGATCTTTGCCCTGTCAATTGCTTCAGTATATCCAAAATCCTCCACTCTTTTTACTCTTTTTCCGTTCTCATCCTCCTCCTCTATCCAGTCCCTGGCATATCCGGCCACGCCCATAATGATCTTTGAAACAATAATCTGATCATCCATCCAGTCCAGCTGGTCCTCTATCCATTTCTGTGCACTGATGGGCCCGGGCCCGGTGGCATCGCTGAACTGGTCGTATGCCATTAGAATGACAAAGTCGTTATAGGCTGCCAGCTTTTTTATGTCATAGTCATCGTTCCTCGACTGCACGTCCATGCTAACCAACAGGCCACGTGGGTGCATGGCGTCATATAATTCCTTTTGAAAAAAGGTAAGGGGTTCGTTGGTATTCTCCTTCAATTCCTCAAAGTCAACGTTAAGTCCCTGCAGATGGTAGAAAGTAAGCGTATCCACAATCTGCCGGATGATATATTGCCTTTTGACAGGGTCGTTCAGGATGATATGAGAGAGTTTGCTATCGAAGAAACCCGACTTAGTTCTCTCGTTGGCAGAATGGTAATTATTGAAAATGGGTTGTATGCTGAGATTGTTTTGTTTCATGATAGCCAGTCCTGCCTGGTCGATCCTGGTCTGCAGGCCATAGCTCACCGTATCTATGAAGAACCATTCAGGGTATATCGTGTTGAGCTTATCTGCATTTTTGAACAGATCGGGCAGCGCCCCTGCCTGCCAGGGTGTATAAAAAGCACCGCGGATCAGCGATGCATTTATTTTAGGGGCTTTGATACTTTTTAGAGAATCCTCCTTTTGTTTCTTTTCCAGGAAATCCTTGAAGCCCTTGTATTTTTCATTCCGCGGGGTAACGAGGGTCAGTTTATTGGTGGGGTCCATCTTGCTTTGATAATACTTGGCCCTGGCATTGAAATTGGGAAGATTGGGATTGCTTCCGTTCACAATGGCCAACACCACTACCACTAACAGGAAAAGGAATACGAACATCAGGATCCGGATGGTCCATTTGATGCTCTTCCACCTTACCGGGTTATTGGTCTGAAATATCTGAGACGAATTGTCCATGCGTAAAGATATAGTGAATACAACTATATAAAATGATGTGCCGGGAAATCAAAACAACTACTGGTTAACAAGATATTAACCCCATAAAAATAGAATGAAGTTTAGTATCCATTCAAAAAAGAGAAGCCCCGGTAGAAACCGGGGCCGTTACCAAAACTAACTGCTTATGAGAAAATTGTATTTGCCTTGTTGATAATACCAAAATAATATACGCAAAATCGGGGCCAGTTGTTTGACCAGATCTGTTAATATTTCCTAAATGCCCTGTTTTAAATGCTTTCTGTGCGTGTATAACGGTAAAACGAACATATTATTTTCAGGAAGAAAGGTTTATTTATTTTCATCCTGTTTATCAGGCTTCTCCCGGAAAGCTTGCTGCCGGAGGATTTCTACCCTTTCTGTTATTGCTGCGCAGTTAATTTCTCGGCATTCTCTGCAAACTGCAGCGCATCGATGAATTCCTGGATATCGCCGTTCAGTATTGTATCCAGGTTATAGACCGTGAGCCCGATGCGGTGGTCGGTGACCCTACCCTGCGGATAATTGTAGGTTCTGATCTTGGCGCTCCTGTCGCCGGTACTCACCAGGCTTTTGCGTTTATGGGCAATGGCCTCTTCCGCCTTGCGCACTTCCTCATCGTATAATTTGGTTCGGAGCATGTCCATGGCCTTTTCCCGGTTACCTAACTGGCTGCGCTCGGTCTGGCAGACCACCACAATGCCGGTGGGTTTGTGGGTAAGAAACACTTTGGTCTCCACCTTGTTCACGTTTTGCCCGCCGGCACCCCCGCTGCGTGCCGTCTCCATCTTCACATCACTTTCCTTCAGTTCAAAATCGATGGCTTCAGCTTCGGGCATCACGGCTACTGTGGCGGCACTGGTATGCACCCGCCCGCTGGATTCGGTATCTGGTACACGCTGCACCCGGTGTACCCCGCTTTCGAATTTCAATATGCCGTACACCTCTTCGCCCACCACCTCTACCTGTACCTCTTTGTAACCGCCGACAGTACCTTCGCTCTCACTCAGCAATACTGTCTTCCAGCCTTTCTTTTCACAGTATTTCAGGTACATGCGAAGCAGGTCGCCCGCAAAAAGCGATGCTTCATCACCGCCTGTGCCGGCGCGTATCTCAAGGATAGCGTTCTTTTCATCATATGGGTCTTTGGGGATCAGCATGGTACGTAGCGAGGCTTCCAGCCTGGTCTTTTTTTCCTCCAGAGCCGGCAGTAAGTGTTTAACCATCTCCCGCATTTCCTCATCATCGGAATTCAGTACTTCTTTGCTGAAGGCTATGTCATCTAATGTCTTCATGTATTCGTTACGGGCATTCACGATCCTTTCCAGGCTTCGGTATTCCTTGCTGGTTTCGGTAAATTTCTTATTATCGCTTACAATCGCCGGATTGGTGAGGGCAATACCCAGGTTGTCAAATCTTGCTTTTATGGCATCCAGTTTATCGAGCATGTTTATTATTTTTTTGGATTCAGCAGTGGTGCGGTAGCACGATCAATACACCGGTATCAGGACCAAAAAAGATACCGGATGCTTAAGGCATAGCTAATAAAAAAGAAGGCAGAAGAAGGTTTGCATTAAATACATTTGCAGCTGCAAAGATACTATAAATGGGGGATAGAAAATTTAAAGCAACACAGCTATTTGATGGCTACCGGATGCGGGGAGCTGAAGTGGTTTTGATCACGGACGAAACCGGTGTCATTGCCGATATAACTGATGTAGCTGATGCCGGTGAGGGTATTGAACAGCTAAACGGGGTGCTCTGCCCCGGTTTTATCAATTGCCATTGCCACCTGGAGCTGTCGCACCTCAGGAATATTATTCCGGAAAATACCGGGCTGGTCGATTTCATCCTCACCGTTGTAAATGAAAGGCACTTTGATGATAACGTCATTCTGGCGGCCATCGAAAATGCAGCGGATGAAATGCTGCGCAACGGCATCGTAGCGGTAGGGGATATCTGCAATAATACCCTTACCATCCCTCAGAAGGAAAAATGCAGACTCCGGTATCATAATTTCGTTGAAGTAAGCGGGTTTCCACCGGATATGGCGGAGATGCGTTTTGAGCGGGCAAAAACGATCTATGAAACTTTTAATACAAACCACAGGCTGCAAACTGCAGGGGAGAAACAGGGAGTTGCAGGCTACAGGTTGCAGGGGACAAGCCTTACTCCACACGCCCCGTATTCAGTATCAGCGGAGTTGTTTCGGTTGATTGATGCGTTTCCGGATAATGGTTTGTTAACGATACATAACCAGGAGACCCATGCAGAGAATGAATTGTTCTTATCCGGAACCGGCGATCTTCTGCGCCTTTACGAAAAGATGAATATTGATAGCTCTTTTTTTAAGCCGGATGGCAAGAGCAGTCTGCAGTACTTCCTGCCGTTTTTCACCAAAGATCAATCAATGATACTGGTGCATAATGTAACCACCTCAGCAAAAGACATCGAATTTATAAATCATTTACAATCCACTATTCAGCATCCGCCTTTCTTCTGCCTCTGCCCCAATGCGAACCTTTATATAACAAATACATTACCCGATGTAGGGCTGCTTCAGCAACATCAATGCACCATCGTATTAGGAACCGATAGTCTTGCCTCTAATCATCAGCTAAGCATCTGGGAAGAGATCAGGACATTGCAGGCAGGATTCCCGCAGTTAGATATTGTTACCCTATTACAATGGGCCACCATCAATGGGGCGAGGGCTTTGCAAATGGATAAAGAACTGGGTAGTTTTGAAAAGGGGAAAAAGCCTGGGTTGGTGTTAATAGCCGGGTTGGAAAACGAGAAGTATTCCACCGCATCAACCAGTACACGGATATTATAAGGATCCATTGCAGATCAGGCACCCAACACTTCATGCAGTACCATCAATGTTCTCATTTGCCCGAAATCAGAAATGTGCAGGGCATAATAATCCATGTACCTCAGTAAAAGTGTCCTTCTCCATTCCTGG
>JANYAL010000269.1 GCA_025361325.1 Bacteroidota bacterium | reverse complement strand
CAGGGATCCGGAGATATCATTCAATCCGTTGACAGGTACATCCGTTCCAACCGCCTCCTGGCTGATGTGGTTATGCTGAAAAGAAGGCAAACAACGGCCCTGCCTGAACGGTATGATGTTGCCACAGGTAATGATAATGACCAGGCATCTTTGAACAGTCCGGAGTTTAACAATACGATCGCATAGGTACCGCTTGTTACACCGGCTGGCCTTATGGCCACAAAAAAGGATGCATCCAATGCTGCAGGCCTCAATACTGCCCTGGCCGGGAAAACCTTTTCACAGGAAGACAAGGCCTGGATGGAAGCATACGCCTTGCACAACAAGCCCGGGCGCAATATCTGGAAGGAACGTATGACCATGGAGATATATGCCACGCCCAGTATCGGATACCGCACCCAGACAAGCAATGTAAAGAATGAGGCTCAGCTGAATACCCTGATTTCGGGGAACCAGACCATTGACAAGACGGTTAGCCAGGTACCGGCACTGGGCCTGGAAGCTGGTATCGGACTTACCTATCACCTGGGTAAAAATATCTTACTGAAAGGGGGCACACAGCTTAACTATACCAATTATATCGTGCATGCCGATGAGACCAATCACCCGATCCTCACCACCCTGCTCATGAATGATCCGGCAACAGGAAATACTTTCATCGCTGCAAGGTCATCCACCTATTCTAATTCATCCGGATTACAACCCGTTGCGCTACATAACAAAACATACCAGTTATCCTTACCCGTGGGCGTTGCTGTGAAACTGGCTGGTGACAGTAAGAAAATGAGCTGGTATGTTGGCGCCTCCATCCAGCCCAGTATTGTCATTGGCGGTTCAGCCTACCTGGCTTCTGCAGATTATAAAAGCTATATTTCGGACCCCAGTCTCCTACGGCGGTGGAACATGAATTCAGGTTTTGAGACCTATATCAATTACCCAATAGGCGGGTACACCTTGCAAGTAGGACCGCAGTTTCGCTACCAGCTATTCTCCACCTATAGTAAAAAGTATGCCTACAATGAGAACCTGTATAGTGCAGGAATCAAGGTAGGCCTGGTCAAAGGATTTTAAGGCTGCTGGATCGTGAAGTAAAAACATAAGTTTTGTTTTGTCATGCTGCGGAACAAAGCATCCTATGGAATTCTTCCTGTGTTAGCATGATAAGCCTGTGTTTGGGGCACCTATTCACTTTACTTACACCGTTCTGATTGAACCGAACTTGCTCCTGACCCAGGGTTCGAAATGACCGGGCCGGCCAATCCTTAATGAATCCTTAAACTCCTTGCTGCTGAACGCGTGATTTTTGTATATCGGCATATTCCGGTTAATTTTGGCGAATGCGCGGGAATCTTATTTTCATAGTGTTGGTTGTACTTGCACAGGCCTGCCATAATACCCCCCCGGCCAGTGAAAAGCTGTTACCGGAAACGGAGAAAGAGAAGTTCTTTCCGGTAACCGATTATATAAAGGGGCAGATCTTTGAGATCAACAGCAAGGGGCTTACCCCCGTAAAATACGTTACGGTTAAGGGCCATACTGATTCAGCATGGCTCAAGACGGCAGACTTCAATGAGGCCTTTAAGGAATTCCTTACACCGGAAATTGACTCCAGCAACCTGACCGCCCTGTTCACCGAGAAAAAGTTCATGGACCAGACCATCAACGCGTTCACGTTCACCTATGACGCTACCGCAGCGCTTCCTGATACCATGACCCTGAAACACTGGGATGTTTATATAGACCCGCAGACAGGCAAGGTAAAACGGATCTATATGGTAAAGAATACAGGCAGCAACAGCATTCTTCAGCTGACCTGGCTGGGTGACAGATCATGCAGGATAAGAACCATTGACGAACCGCCCCGGGGGGATTCCTTTGTTGAGAAAGAAGAAAGAATTAACTGGAGCTTCTAAACCCCATGACACAAAAAGAGTTTTCAGCCATTGCGCGCTCCATCCCCGTTCAACCGGGTATCTATAAATATTTCTCCCGCGAGAATGAATTGCTCTATGTTGGCAAGGCCAAGAACCTGCGCAAAAGGATCTATTCCTATTTTGCAAAAAACCAGTCTTCGCAAAAAACAAGGGAGCTGGTTAAACGCATTCACCACATAGAGTTCACGATAGTCAACAGTGAACAGGATGCTTTTTTGCTCGAGAACACACTCATCAAGGAATTTCAGCCAAAATATAATATCAGTTTAAAAGACAGCAAGACCTATCCGTATATAGTCGTCAAGAAAGAGCCATTCCCGCGGGTATTCTTTACAAGGCGCAAGATGAATGACGGCTCCCAATACCTTGGGCCTTTTACGTCGGTGCAAAAAGTTAAGGAGCTGCTTGAATTCATACGCCAGAACATACGCCTGCGTACCTGTAATTTCAACCTGACTGAACAAAACATCAAAAAAGGGAAATTCAAGGTTTGCCTGGAATATCACCTCGGAAACTGCAAAGGTCCCTGCGAAGGCTTACAGACCGCTGAAGATTACAAGGAAGAACTTAATCAGCTGGTGAACCTGCTGAAGGGGAACCTGGGAACCGTGATCCATCATTTCAGGCAGGAGATGCAGCAACATATCAAAAACCTGGAATTTGAGAAAGCAGCGGTATTTCAGAAAAAGATCGAACACCTCAGGACTTACCAGGCAAGGTCAACGGTGGTGAACACGAGGATAGGGACCCTTGATGTGTTTTCTATCATGGAAGACGATAATACCGCTTATGTGAACTACCTGGCCGTGAATGCCGGTGCCATTGTGCAGACCAAGACCATCATGCTCGAAAAGAAACTGGATGAGTCCCCTGCTGATATCCTGGCCTTTGCAGCAGCTTCATTAAGAAGCAGTTTCAACAGTGAGGCAAAAGAGATCATTGTGCCTTTCAGAATCAGCTATCCTGAACATGAGATACGAATAACGGTGCCCGCTACAGGCGATAAAAGGAAATTGCTCACCTTATCCGAGAAAAATGTGGAATTCTTCAGGGAAGAACAGAGGCGAAATAAAATGCTGCACCTGGAAGCAAGTACAAAGGATGAAAAGATCCAGGTATTGATGGGGTTACAGAAAGACCTGCATGTACAGGAGGTTCCCCTGCACATCGAATGCTTCGACAATTCCAACCTGTTCGGTACATTCCCTGTATCGGCAGTGGTTTGCTTCAAAAAAGGGCAACCGAGCAAAGCAGATTACCGTAGGTATAATGTAAAATCTGTTACCGGTATCAATGATTTTGCCACCATGGAAGAAGTGGTTCTCAGGCGATATAAACGTTTGCTGGAAGAACACAAACCATTGCCGCAACTGGTGATCATAGACGGTGGAAAGGGGCAGTTAAGCGCCGCCATGCAAAGTATCAGGGCATTGAAACTGGAGGGTACTATTACCGTGGTAGGCCTGGCAAAAAATGAGGAAGAGATCTTCTTTCCGGGTGATACACAATCCATCAAATTACCCTGGGACAGTGAAAGCCTGAAACTGGTACGCAGGATCAGGGATGAGGTACACCAGTACGGCATAGCCTACCATCGAAAGATCAGGAGCAAGGGTGCGTTCAATAATGAGATGCAAAATATAAAGGGTATCGGTAAGAACACCATCAACCAGTTGTTAAAGGAATTCAGGTCGGTCAGGAATATCAGGCAAAAGAGCGAATCGGATATTGCTGCCATCATTGGTAATACCAGGGCAAAACTCATAACCGCATACTTTGCAGTGAATAAAGGTTAAGGTGATTGTGAAGCAATAACACCAGTTTGTTTTGTCATGCTGTGGAACGAAGCATCTCAGGGGATTTCTGCTGCGTCAGCATAATAAACTTGTATTTTGGGTACCTGTACACCAAGGTAAAAAAGAGGGGCTGGATAGAGATCCGGCCCCGTTTTAAATCCAATATCCTATGAAAAACCAGCATGAAGATAGTCTTTTTAAGCGTATATAAAATACCCGGTACCGGGTATTGAAGAGCGGGGATTCTTAGATCCGGGGATTCTGAAAATAAAGAACCCCCCGTTGAGCGGGGGGTTCAAATGATGTAACCAGGTTGTATCAATAACTCCAGAGATCTTGTTCGTAGGTGAATATCTTTTCTTTGATGTTCTCACCTTCCAGTAATTGAAGGATGGTATTATCTGCAAAACTTTTGTAATTCTTGATAAAAAGGTCATAGGGATTGTCGATTGTACTTTTGATGATCCTCCCGTAGAACATCCGTCCTTCGAATAATTCTTCCCAGCTCATTCGTGCGGCGAAGTTCTTGCCATTGTACACTTCATACTTAGCGAAGATAGGCCGCATATCGGGGTAGTACACCCAGAACAATTCTGTTTCACCCAGGTTCACACCCATCGAGGTTATTACGTTCTTGACGGGGGCAATTCCCAGTATCCTCCAGAACAGTCGTGAGCTTTCTTTATCGAAGATCACTTCTTCCTTGATCCTGAATTTATAGAAAGAGTCAAGGTTGATCTCCTGCCTTTTGTATATGACACCCGTTTGGGCGCCCAAAGAATCGAATTGGGGAACAGGTACAGAATCACCACCGATAGCCCTGGCAACTTCAGACTTGGTCATGGGCGTGGTAAACCTGTCATCAATGGCGCTAAAGACAGTTACTGCACTGTCGTCAATTGCTTTTAATAATATCGATATGAAACGTTGGTTTCCATTGTTCTCATTGGCGGCATACCGGAATGGAAGGTTCAATTTTTCCCGGGTATCTATTTCCCGCCAGATCTTATGCCGGAACATAGCATCATCAGCCCGTAGATTTTCATAAGCCAGGGGTGTCCTGTCCTTCAACACAGTTGTCTCCACTGCCTCATCGGGGCGTAAGGATTTCTTGACCACAGGTATCGGCAGACTGTCATTAGGAGGTAAAACGGGTGCAGGTACCACTGCAACAGGCTTAATGGTATCTGTAACGGCTACTGTAGGAACTATCTTAGCCTTTGTTCTTGTCTTGGTTGTCCTATGTGTTGTAGTACGCCTTGTTGCTGTACGTTTTTTCTTTGTCTGTGCTTCGGCACTGACAAATACGCCCAGGCAGATCGCCAGTAACAGATATTTTACCAACCGCTTCTTCATAGCTAATGATTATTAATTTATTAATATAACGCAAAAGATCTTCCTTCAATTGTTCTGGCACCACCCGGGCCGGTAACCTTTATGTTATCAAAAGTAACCACAGAGCCGGGGCCACACCTGTTGAGGTAAGAAGCCAGCGGTGTCAGTGAATTCCCGTTCAACGGTGCAGTTGCCACATTGGAGAAATTGGCACCTGAGAAATATACTGTTGCGCTTACTACACTAAAACGGGTGTCGAAGTCAAAGTGTTCCAGTTCTGCCCGGCAGTATTGTTGGTTCTTGAATTCTACGGATGGCATACGGGGCTTACCGGAAGCTACCTTAAATACGGGGTCGGGGATCATTTTAACACGGAAATCGAATTTACTGGAATGTCCGTCAGCGTTTACAGTTAGACTGGCTGTTCCAGGTGTAGTTACCGTTACAATACGGTTTGAACCACTGCCGCTTATTGAACAACCGGCAGCTGTTACTGTTGTTTTGTCCCAACCACTTCCCGAGGAAATGGTGATCGGGTTTTCTACACCAATATAGAATACATTCATTTTATCGAGCATCACCGCAGCGCCACCCGGTACACCCACCGTGTAATCAATATCCTTTTCCAGATGGTCCTGTGTTCCATCAGGTTTGGTATAAGATATGGAAACATGCACTTTATGATTCCCTGCTCCGGATACATTGAATTTTTTTTCTGCCACGCCGTTCTCGTTAAGGGATGTAGCAGATCCGTCGATGCTGATCACCGGTTTTGCAGCATCGTTAAAAGCACCTACCCCGGCAGTTACAGTCAACTCCTGTCCTGGCATCAGGTAAGTAGAATTGGCTGCAGCAATGGGCTGAAATTTATTGAATATCAGTTTAACTGCGCCTATCTGGTTGTGACAATACGTTACTAACTGGTTCTCTGCATTTCTGATATTATTCTGGAATTTGCTCAACATGGTCAGCGCAGCAATGGAAGGCGTCATGTGAAAATAACTGGCGGTCCAGTCCGTAACATCGTTACCCGTTCGGGCATTCCCGGAATGAGAGGGAGGGACGGACATATCTACGGGGAAAGTAGCTTTAAAAGCTGCATCAATAGCGGGATCTATTCCCAGCATCTGATTCTTGTAATCACTCAATTTCTGGTAAAGCACCTTACCTTCTCCGTTCTTTTCAAAAAGCCGGGTAGAGGCTTCCAGGTAATCTTCCTTGAAATCTTCATTTCCGTTCTTATCTATTACAGGGCTGCCGTTGGCATCTACCTTCAGTCCTGCCTGCTTTTTTACTTCTTTTTTCAACCCTTCGATATAATCATATAAACCTTCTGAATATTGTTTTGCCTGTTCAGCTTTTGGTTCCCAGATTGC
>JANYAL010000267.1 GCA_025361325.1 Bacteroidota bacterium | reverse complement strand
GCAATCTTATCCTTGATGTTATGCACAACATTATCCAGTTTTAAAAAGACCTCCACTTTGGTGATCCGCTCGTGGTAATGGGTCAATTTTTCGATTCTTTTTTCAATATAGGATACCAGTTTTGTGTCTGCGTCAAAATGCACGGTTTGAATGTTTACGTTCATGTCATCTGTTTTTTAACTGTGAAAAATATAGAAAATAACTGTGTAGATAATCAATCATAGGCCTGTTATTTTGGGGTATCGGCAGGTACTTAGTTTACCTAATGAAATTACGATTTTTTAACGCATTTTTCAAACATATATTTTGTTTAGGGAAGGTTAATTTTACCGGGAATCTGCCCAGGGATAGGTAGCCCCAGGATCTTACACTACCCCTTGGGATGTGCTTTTTTATGGATATTTTTCAACTTTTCAATCGTAGTGTGCGTATATACCTGTGTAGCTGCAAGGCTACTGTGACCAAGCAGTTCCTTGACTGCATTCAGGTCGGCTCCGTTATTCATCAGGTGGGTTGCAAAACTGTGCCGCAGCACATGAGGACTCTTTTTATCGATTGTGGTGACAAAACCAAGATATTTTTTTACCGTATCATAGACATACCTGGGATACAACTTACGGCCCTTCCCATTAACCAGCAGGTATTCACGGTCACCCCCCCCTAACACATCGGTTTTATCGGACATATACGTCTGTAAGGTCTTCAGCAACTCTTCGCTGACTGGTACGATCCTTTCTTTTTTACCCTTCCCCAATACCTTGATGGATCGGTTGAATATGTCAACCTGCCGCTCCTTTAATCCCACCAGCTCAGCCTGCCGTATACCGGTATTATAGAATATACGAATCAGCAGGCGTTGTGTACGGCCATTCCAGTCATCGGGAAATTCAACTTGTGAGAGTAAGGTATTCATGGCTTCCATGTCAACAAATTGAGGTAACCTTTTTTTCACTTTTGGTGAAATGATAGTGGCCATTGGACTTATAGTCAGAAGTTGCTGTCTTAACAGAAATTTAAAGAAAGATTTAAGCGAAGAGATCTTGCGGGTGATACTTTTTGAATCCAGTCCGTGCTGCTTTAGCCCGGCAAGCCAGCTCCGGACATGTCCCGGACTGATTTCCGTAGAGGAAGTTTCCCCATACTGGTGCTGCAAAAAATCAAAAAAGACCCGCAGATCGTTTCGATAGGATAGTATAGTATGCTGTGAATACCTTTTCTGGAATTTGAGATAATCCAGAAACGCTTGAATGTCCTGCTGGTCTGTAGGGGGCATAAAAAAACTGATACCCAAAGTTACAATAACCGGGTATCAGTTCAATATCCTGATCGGACCAATATTATTTGTCGAATTTCCCCTGAGACAGTTGCTGTTTGTATACTGCTTTGAGCACTTCCCCGCGACGGCGGATAGAAGGCTTTATAAAAGCCTGCCTTGCTCTTAACTGCAGTAAAACCTTGCTCTTCTCAAACTTCTTCTTATACTTTTTGAGCGCTTTGTCAATATTTTCGCAATCTTTTGAATCAATGATTAGCATATAATATTCCCTTTTTGATGTTTTAAGGTCGGCAAAGATAGCAGAAATTTTTAAATAATGAAAATCATGTTACAAATACCGAAATTTGCATAATGTTCACAGGTGTCATTGAAATAACGGGTATCATCAGCGATGTGATCGCCGAGAATGGGAATAAGACCTTCTGGATATCTTCCTCCCTGACACCAGAATTGAAACCAGACCAGAGTATAAGTCATAACGGCGTTTGCCTCACTGTCGAGGAATTAAAAAACGGAATGTACCGTGTTACAGCCATCGCCGAAACATTATCGAAGACAAACCTGGATACCTGGACCAAAGGATCCTCCATCAACCTCGAAAGATGCCTCGCCCTCAAAGGCAGGATAGATGGTCATATGGTACAGGGGCATGTGGATACTGTGTCCAAATGTACTGACATTAGGGATCTGAGAGGCAGTTGGGAATACAGCTTCTCCTTTCCGGGGGAATACGGTTCACTGGTAATAGAAAAAGGCTCTATAGCACTTAATGGCATCAGCCTTACCCTCTTTAACGTCAGTAACAACAGCTTTACTGTGGCTATCATACCTTATACCTATGAGCATACGAATATGAACAATCTCCGTATTGGCGATTCAGTTAATGTAGAATTCGATATGATAGGCAAGTATGTGAACAGGATCATTTCCCTCCAGGGTATTTAAATCCTTCGCAGCCGCTGTTTCATGCCCAGGAAAGGTTTCTCAAAGTACCTGTAACTTACTGTGGCAAGCCCGTAATTGACACCCAGCAGCAATACAGCCTCTAGTGGTAGTGGTATAGAAAAATGCAGTTTTTGAAGTGCAACGGTGCCAAAGGTTAACACAATCCCGTGAAAACAATACAGTCCATAGGAGATCTTACCGGTATAGACCAGGAAGCGGTTCGACTTAAGATTCATGACAGTGCGGTCATTGACCATCTGTTCAATGATAAGAAGTCCGATAAAGATTACAAAAAGATACCTGCCCGCAAGGTCGGTCCAGGCAAACCAGCTCAGGGGTTCCATGTCATTTACCAGAAACAGGGTGATCAGCAAAACAGGCAACACCATGAAGAATAATGCACCCTGCATTGCAGTCATATTTTTAAAATGATCCACCAGGCGTCCGCCCCGCTCCACTATTGCAGCAGCAACAATACCCACCGAAAAATCGAACAGGTAAGTTGCAGTATGATAGTCATGATGAACCTGCTCCATGACGGCATAAACCGTAAAGGCGATACTCGATATGGCGAATAAGCCTGCACAGATCAACAGGTACCGCTGGAACAGGTATAAACAAAGCCCCCATACCAGGTAAAACTGTTCTTCAACAGAAAGGGTCCACAGGAATCTTAAAAAATATACATGACCCTCCAGGTAAAAATTGGAGACAAAGAACAGGTACCAGGCCGCAGGTGGCATTGTAATGGGTATGTGCCAGGCCGCAGCCGCGTAAGGTAACAGCACAAATGCAAAGAACATGAGCAGGAAATACAATGGCCAGATACGCAGGGCCCGGCGAATAAAATAATTAAAGAAGGAGAAATTACCTTTTTTCCGGTATTCCTGTATGCCCAGCCAGGTCAGCAAAAAGGAGGAAAGAACAAAGAATACGTCTATAGATAATACCAGGTTGTTGTAAAAGAACTGTAGCATCCGCCCGAAAAACTGAGCGCCAAATTCAGGATGCCATGCGTGCAGTATAAAGACCGCTAAAAAAGACAAACCCCTGATCGCATCCAACTGGGGAAAATAATTTTTGGACCCTGCACTCATCGTATGGCGTCAATTTTATTGCCCTTCATTTTGCTACTGATCGCTTCATCCATCACCCTTTCAGCATAGGGCCTCGATACTTCATTCAGTGCCGCTGTCTTGGCCTGGATCAGGTCTTTATCTTTCATATCCAGCGCCATTTGCAGGGCCTGTATGGCCAGTGAGGTGCTAGTGATCTCAGAAGCCTCCAGTTGCTCAAAATGACGTTCTATGAATTTTTCGGTGGTATGCAACAACTGCTCTGCTTCTGTCCTTGCTTCCACAAGGGCCCGTTCCCCGATATCTTCCTTTGCATGTTCAATGGATTCCAGCAACATTTTTTCTACATCTGCATCAGTAAGTCCATACTGAGGTTTTACCTCTATCGATTGTTCAACGCCACTCCGGAGTTCCCTGGCAAGTACCACCAATATTCCATCGGCGTTAATCAGAAAACTGACCTCTACTTTTGGCAATCCGGCAGGCATGCCCGGTATACCCTTAAGATTGAATTCAGCCAACCGCCGGTTATCCTTTACCATATCACGCTCGCCCTGATACACTGAAATGCGGATACCGGCCTGTCCATCCTTATATGTCGTATATTGACGCGAAGCCCGGGCTGGTATCTTGGTATTGCGGGGTATCAGTACATCCATCAGCCCCCCCATTGTCTCCAGTCCCAGTGAAAGCGGGGTGATATCCAGCAATAACAGGTCTTTCGTATTACCGGACAGGATATCCGCCTGTAAAGCAGCACCCAGGGCCACTACCTCATCCGGGTTGATGGAATCATTCAGGGGCTTTCCGAAGAAATCACCCACGATTTTTTTAACCAGCGGGATCCGTGTGCTGCCACCCACCATCACCACTTCATCTATCTCTTGCGCGGAGATACCTGCATCCTTTAACGCATTCCGGCAACAGGTGATCGTTCTGTCTATGAATGGCCGGATAATGGTCTCAAAGGTATCCCTGCTGATCTGCAACTGCGCACCTTCCAATTCCGTTTCATAAGAAC
>JANYAL010000190.1 GCA_025361325.1 Bacteroidota bacterium | reverse complement strand
CTGGGATTGGAGGAACCCGATCCCAGGCGGGCCACAAAAAGCGCACTCAATATCGGACTGTCCTATATTGCAGGGGGTATCATCCCCCTCAGTCCTTACTTCTTCATCAGCAATTCGCATGAGGCTTTAAAGTTTTCCGTGGTGGCCACACTGATTTGCCTGTTCATTTTCGGATACTTCAAAAGCAAGATCACCGGCGTGAACCCCGTGTGGGGAGCATTCAAGGTCATGCTGATTGGCGCCCTGGCGGCTGCAGCGGCTTTTGGGGTGGCCAAGATATTTGAGCATTAAAAGTAGTTTTTAGTTGGGCCCCTCTGTTGATTCCCTTTTATTTCAGGAAGAAGATATTCAGTAAAAGCGGAGGCGCCTGGTTTTTCGGGGCTGCAAAATACCATCTATGCATTACTATTCCCCCTATAAACCAATGGCCGTTTTCCGATTCAGTACCCCAAAATGCCGGTTCAGATATAAAATAGCCCGGCCGGAACTTTATAAGTTGCAGGAGCACAAAAGCCGGTATACTTTTACATCAGAAACTAATAACCAATATCCCTGTAGAAAGCCAATTCTGTCCCCCGATAGAAAACTAATAGTCCAAATCCAACGAAAACCAAAAAATCACCACAAGAAGAAAGATTTTAAGCCTCCCGGAAGGGAGGTTTTTTTTTAGTTGGTATTTGTGAGCTGTTAACGGGGGGCATGCAGGTAAAAAAGCTTTTGGGATGCTGAACACCAGGCTGGTTGCAGGCTGTCTGCCAACTAATACCCATTAAATCTGGTGCTTCTTGTTAGTTGATATATTCCCGATCGTCCACTCCACTTTCTTTTCAAATGTATGTTTTCGAACCTTGCAATCGAACCGGGTACATATCCGGCAGGAGAAGTCGAGGCAGCCGTCGGAATGAACGAACAGTTCCACTGATTCCCCGTATTCCTTTTTTACGAGGCCGGATAATTGATCGATCTCCCGGTGTGCTTCATGCACATTCAGGTACCAGGGCACGGTGAGGTGGCAATCGAGGTGTATGGTGCCTCCATACTTGATGATGCGCAGGTTGTGTAAGTCTATCCAGTTCTCCCTTCTGTGCAGGTTCAGCATCTGCACCATTTTGTGAAGGAGTTCCGTGTCGGCCTTGTCCATGATGCCTTCAATGGAAGTCCGCACAATCTTATAGCCTGTGAAAATAATGAGGAAGGAAAAGATCATGGCCACAGCACTGTCGATCCAGTAGATCTGGGTGAAGAGGAGGAGGAGCAGTCCGGTGATGATACCCAGGGTAGACCAGGTATCTGATTGCAGGTGCCTGCCGCTTGCGATCAGCACGAGCGAATTATTCTTCTTCCCAACACGGATACAGAGGGCACCCGCCCCGTAATTGACACCGGCGGTGAAGAACACCAGTATCAATCCGTAATCGAGCTGTTTGATGGTATGGGGGTGAATGAGGTTATCGATGGATTCAAATATAATGAGCAGACCAGCCACCGTGATCAGAATGCCTTCAATGCCCGAAGAAATGAACTCCACCTTACCATGCCCGTAAGGATGGTCATCATCCCTTGGCTTGGCCGAGATATACAGGCTGTAAATGCCGATCATACCGGCCACTACATTAACGATACTTTCGAGTGCATCGGTAAGTATGGCCACAGAATGGGTCATGTACCAGGCAATAACCTTTATGATAAATAGTGAAGTGGAGATCAGTGCGATGAGGATCTGTATCCGTAAATTATGGCTGGCCTTCTGCAACAGTCAGTATTTGAGCAGTAAATATACAAAACTGCCCTTCAATGAAAATTTTGTTGTTCAATGCTCCAGGCTGATGCGCTTGGAAGGATTGGCTTCGGCAAAACTGTAGATGCTGTTACGGATATATTCATTATCGGCATAGGGGGACAGGAACATTTTAAGGTCGGTGGAGGAATACAGCTTAACACTTTGGGGTAAATACCCCATTCCCCAGAAACTTCCCCTTTCAATGAGGATACAGAGCCGCTCATTCTTTTTCATTCCGTTATCAATAACGGCAAAAGTGGGCAATTGCTTTTCAAGCGTATCCAGCGCTTTTTTCACTTTCAGGTTATAGCTGGGTGGTGGTTCCATCTGTTCCAGGTCGGCTTTGCCAAACGGGGTTTTGTTTATAAAGCAAAGTTTTTCATGGAGTTCAAATTCGGCTGCCATCTTTTTGAGCATGGTGAGGCCGTCGGTGAGCAGGTTGAACTGGCAGATGGCAGGCAGGTTCTTTTTCTTTTTATCAATAGCCAGCCGCTGGTAACCCCTGCTATCCTCGTACTGGTAGAGTGCAAAACGCTGAGCCGGCTGTTTCTGACTATGATTATAGGCAGGCCAGCGCTTCCTGATCTCTGTGCTCTCCAGTACGATAGCCTCCAGTTCGGTAGCACATACCCGGAAGCTGATCCGGTGTACATTCCGCATCAGGTGCTGTCGTTTGGGATCGGGATCATTATGGGTAAAGTGGCTGCTCACCCTTTTGCGTATATTGATGGCTTTGCCCACATAGATAACTTTGTCCTTGCTGTTGTGAAAATAATAAACGCCTGGTTTTGCAGGAAGCTCCGAAATATCCGCCTTGTTCAGGTGCAGGGGCAACCATTGTTCGGAAGACGATCTTTTAAGCATGAGGTCGATATGTGCTTTAGCTCCATGTTTCAGCAGGTGTTCGAACAACAGGACAGTAGCGGCAGCATCTCCTCCTGCCCTGTGACGGTTCTCGATGGGAATGTTCAGCCTGCGGCAAAGGTTACCCAGGCTGTAGGATGGCAGGCCCGGGAATACCTTACGCCCCAGGCGAACTGTGCACAGTTTCCGGGACTGCAGTTCATAACCACATGCGCTCATATGATGTTTTACAAAGGAATAGTCGAAGTTTACATTGTGTGCAATGAATATATGGTTGCCCAGCAATTCGTGGAGTGTTTCTGCCACTTCCTCAAAGGATGGTGCATCCGCCACCATGGCATTATCGATACCTGTAAGGGCTGTAATAAACCTTGGGATGGGAAGACCGGGGTTTATCAGTGTTTCAAAACGTTTTACCACCCGGTCCCCGTCATGTATATACACGGCGATCTCGGTGATGCCATTGGCTGATGCGTGGCCCCCTGTTGTTTCTATGTCTATGATGGCATACATGTTGTTGAAAACGAAACGGGATACTTGATTCCGGAAGCTTGATTCCGGATCTAGTTCAATCATGGAAAAGCTTTTCCATACCTGAACTACCAGCTCAGAACTATGAACTAAGTATTGAGAAGCAAATTACTAATTTATTTAGTGTCGCCATAATCTATTTCTTCCCCGTAGCTTCAAAAGTAGATATGGGGTCATTATGGCGGAGCATTTTGATGAGCTGAATGATTGCGGTGAGGGCGAATATGCCCCCGATCACCCAGTTCAGGTACTGCTGGCTGTTGGCGATACGTTGCACCATCCATTTGCCGCCAAAGATGAAGACGCAGTTACCCAACAGGGTGCCGATACCAATACCTATGATATAGACATTGTACAGTCCACGGTCGGGCAGCAGTATCTTTTTAGAAAAGAGCACCATGCTCCACCCGAACCAGAAAGGGATTTGCACGGGGTTGATGGCACACATAAACATACCCAGCAGGAAACGATGCATGGTATTACGCAGCAGGATATTCTTCTGATCCCCGGCGCCTTTGGTTGCCGCCCAGAAACTGCCTATGGCCAGGGCCAGTATGATTACCAGGGTGGCCCAGTCCATCGTCTG
>JANYAL010000188.1 GCA_025361325.1 Bacteroidota bacterium | reverse complement strand
CCCCCATGATCAACAAGATGGTGGAAGGAGAATGTAGTTGCGGCAAGGGTCCATCCCTTACGTTTGGCCCTGCAGTACACAACAAACTGCTGGCCCTGGTGCAGGCATCGGCAGCGAAGCATAAGATCCCCGTACAGTATCATGCCGTGAGCCGGAGCACGGGAACTGATACCGACTCATTTGCCTATGCCAATGATGGTTGCCCTTCGGTACTGATATCTATACCGCTTCGCTATATGCACACTACGGTAGAGATGCTGCATAAGGACGATATCGAGAATACCATCAGGCTGATGTATCATGCGCTGCTGGATATTACGCCAAAGACGAATTTGAGTTATTTTACCCCTTAGCAACACGAATAACAAGCCCCTGAATCCCCAAACCCCATAAAGCCCCCGGAAGGGGAACCTGGATGACCATAAGAATTTGAAGGGGATGTTTTGTAATAATGTGTGAGAAATAAAATTTTAAACGCTAAAACCAAATACTCCAACATTTGTTGGAGCATGTGTTATGGAAGACAAATTTGTACGTTACAGTAAATTATATGTGCTCCTCTTTTTGCTGTTTTTATCGGTGCCGGTGATCATTGGATTGATCATTGGCGCTTTTTACGGCTTATCCAGGCTGTTCTCCTCCTCACCGATTGACCTGGTGTATGAACTCTTCATCCTTTCTATTCCTGCAGCAGTTTTTTTGGCCGTTTATGTCATATTCTTCAGGCGAACAGCCTGGCATCCGGTTGGGCTGGTACGGTTCCTTTCAAAAGCGATCTTTCTGGCCGGCATGGCCAGTTGCGCCCTGTTCCTGGTATGGGACATGGTCACATTCTTCAAACACCACGGACCGGATATCAGCGGATTCTTTTGTTACAATACTTATTTCCTGTCTGGAAATATTGCAGCCATGTTCCTGGTAGCTATCATGCAGGCATTCACTACAGAGAAGGAACTTGATTGGGTAGAGAAAAGAAGGGGAAGGGATGTGAGTTCCCTGAATTAAAAAATTCCCATCCTGTGAACACAGGACGGGAACCACTTTAACCCTTAAACAACCAACATGGATATCTGTTGATCACTCATAGATAATTATTTACGTAAAAATGATGCTTGGGGTTGTACCTAATTTCTTAAATAAATTGTTAAAGATCTGATCCGTGATCTTACCAAACGTCTTTTCCTGATCACACCAGCGCCAGTTCCAGCACCTGTTGCATTGTTTTTACATAATGAAACTTTATGCCCTTGATGAACTGTTGGTTGATCTCCTCCACATCCTTTTCATTCTGCCAGCACATAATGATCTCTTTCAGCCCGGCTCTTTTTGCGGCCAGCACTTTTTCCTTGATGCCTCCTACGGGTAGTACCTGTCCGCGCAGGGTGATCTCGCCCGTCATGGCCAGGTATGGTTTTATCTTCCTGCCGGTGAATGCGCTGGCGAGGGCTGAGAGCATGGTGATACCTGCACTGGGGCCGTCCTTGGGTACCGCACCCTCCGGGACATGTATATGGATATCCTTATTCTTGAAATCTGCGGCATCGATATTCACTTTCTTGCCATTTGCTTCCAGGTAAGTGAGGGCAGTACTGGCGCTTTCCTTCATTACATTGCCGAGGTTGCCGGTCAGTTTCAGTTCACCCTTGCCTTCGCTAAGTTGTGTCTCTATGAAAAGGATATCTCCTCCTACATAGGTCCAGGCCAGTCCTACTGCAACCCCCGGCATATTCGCCGTCTTGTACAGGTCATTGCTGTACCGGGGTTTGCCCAGGATCTTTTCCAGGTCCTTGGCGGTAATGGTGGCTTTATACTTTCCGTTAAGCACCACTTCCTTTGCCTGGTAGCGCATGATACTGGCCAGCTGCCTGTCCAGTTCACGTACCCCACTTTCCCGTGTATAGTCCTGTATCACTCTTTCCAGTATCTTATCACTGGTATTGAAAATGATGTCTTTAAGTCCGTGCATGTCCTTTTGCTTGGGGATGAGGTGTCTTTTCGCGATCTCTGTCTTTTCTTCCACGGCATAGCCGCTCAGTTCAATGATCTCCAGCCTGTCACGCAGGGCAGGGGGAATATTGCTGATATTATTGGCGGTGGCAATGAACAGCACTTTGCTGAGGTCATATTCCAGTTCCAGGTAATTATCATAGAATGTATTGTTCTGTTCGGGATCCAGCACTTCCAGCAGGGCCGAGGAGGGGTCTCCGCGGTGATCGGACCCCACTTTGTCGATCTCGTCAAGTATCATCACGGGGTTGCTTGACTTCACTTTCCGGATACTCTGGAGAATCCTGCCGGGCATGGCACCGATATAAGTCTTCCGGTGCCCGCGTATCTCACTCTCGTCATGCAGTCCGCCCAGGCTCACCCTTACATATTTGCGGTTGATAGCAGAAGCAATGCTCTTACCGAGGCTGGTCTTGCCGATACCCGGAGGGCCCAGGAAACAGAGTATGGGTGATTTCATATCGCCCTTCAGTTTCAGTACGGCAAGATATTCCAGTATACGTTCCTTGATCTTTTGCATGCCGTAATGGTCATTGTCCAGTATTTTTTTGGCCTTTTTGAGGTCATAAACGTCTTCGGTATAATCTTCCCAGGGAAGGTCAAGCATCAGATCGAGGTGGTTATACACCACGGAATAGTCCGGCGTAGTGGGGTGCATGCGGTCCAGCTTCTCGACACCCTTGTTGAACATTTCCTTAGCGGCTTCGGGCCATTTCTTTCCTTCTGCCCTTTTCTGCATTTCCTTCACTTCAGCCACGTTCTCTCCGCCCAGTTCATCCTTTAAGGCTTTTATCTGCTGTTGCAGGAAATAGTCCTTTTGTTGTTTATCCAGTTCGGCCCTGGTTTTGGTAGTCACTTTGTTCTTCAGCTCGGCATATTGCAGTTCGGTCTGCATGAGGTTCATTAAAAGTTCCGCCCTGGACTTGATATCACTGATCTCAAGCAGCCGCTGTTTTTCTTTGATATCGCAGTTGAGGTTACTGCTCACAAAATGGATCAGGAATGAGGGGTTCTCGATATTCTTAAGTATGATGGCCGCTTCGCTGGGCAGGTTAGGGGAGAGGTTTACGATTTGCCCGGCCAGGTCCTTGATGCTGCTGATCATGGCATTGAAATCGGAGTCATCGGTAATGATGGAGTCGTTCAATATGGTAATCCTGGCTTTGAAATAGGGGTCGTCGGCAGTGATCTCTTCTAACTTGCAGCGCTTGCGTCCCTGTATGATGATGGTGGTACCACCGTCGGGCATTTTGATGAGTTTGGCGATCTTGGCCACGGTACCAATATCTTCCAGGTCGCTGATAGTAGGTTCTTCCACATTACTGTCTTTTTGCGCTACCACGCCTATCAATTTGTCAGCCTTATAAGCGTCGGTGACAGCTTTTATGCTCTTGTCGCGCCCCACTGTGATGGGTATCACCACACCGGGGAAGAGCACGGTATTTCTCAGGGGAAGCAGGGGTAATTCATCAGGAATGACCTGATCATCGGGGTTTCCATCCTCATTTTCATTCAGGGGGATAATAGGCATGAATTCCATCTCTTCTTCTGGACTCTGTAAATAAAACTTTGTATCCATAATTTTCTCAATATAAAGTCAAAATGACAATTCTTCTGTATAAAAGGTTTTTTTTGTATAGACCGGTACAAGGGCAATAAAGGTGCCAAGAGGACGGGGAATGGGTAAATGGCAGATATGCAGATGTGCAAATCATAAATGGGAAGACGGTGAACTGCAACCAGGAGCACTACAGTTGAATAGCGTTTTATATAAAAAACATTGTAATCCATGAAAGAATATCAGTCATTTAGGTAAAGCTAACAGCTCTTCCTCCACCGGCATTCTTTCCGTAATTTTGATGTATGCACATCCCATGTACCGATAAAGAACTCTTCCTCTTCAACAAGATATCCCGTGCTGCGGAGGAACTGGGCATGCCTGCCTACCTGGTAGGTGGTTTTGTGCGGGATAAGATCATGGGACGGATTACCAGGGACATAGATATTGTTTGCATCGGTGATGGTATTGCCCTGGCACAGAAGGTTGCCGGGTTATTCGACCCCGAGCCTGAAGTGAACTTTTTTAAGAATTTCGGTACCGCACAGATCAGGGTTAAATTACCTGAAATCAGTGGAACTGAAAAAATCAGCAAAAGTGCAGATGGTGATAGTTCGGTTACCACTTCGGCGGAGCGGGGTTATCATGATGTTGACATTGAATTCGTTGGCGCCCGCAAAGAAAGTTACCTGCACAACAGTCGTAAACCAGCCGTGGAGAACGGAACCCTGGAAGATGACCAGAACCGGCGCGACTTCACTATCAATGCTATGGCGGTAAGTCTCAATAAGGAGGACTACGGCAATTTGCTGGATCCCTTTAACGGAATGGCTGATATGGAAGCCAGGATCATCAGAACACCCCTTGCCCCGGCACGCACTTTCAGTGACGACCCGTTGCGAATGATGCGGGCCATCCGTTTTGCCACCCAGTTGAATTTTACCATCGAGGCGGGCACCCTGGCAGCCATTGGTGAAAATGTCCAGCGTATCAGGATCGTAAGCGGTGAGCGTATTGCCGATGAGTTGAATAAGATATTGATTTGCCCGAAACCTTCTGTGGGTTTTGACCTGTTATACAAGACCGGCCTGTTGAAAATCATCTTTCCGCAAATGGTGGACCTGGCGGGAGCAGAATACATTGACGGGCTGGGGCATAAGGATAATTTCTACCATACCCTGCAGGTAGTGGACAATATAGCCCCGAACACCGATGACCTCTGGCTGCGGTGGGCGGCGGTATTACATGATATTGCCAAACCGGTCACCAAGAAATTCGAGGAGGGGCATGGCTGGACCTTTCACGGGCATGAAGTGATAGGCGGCCGTATGGTTCCTAAGATCTTTACCCAGCTTAAGCTGCCGCAGAATGAAAAGATGAAATTCGTGCGTAAGATGGTGGAGCTGCACTTGCGGCCCATCAGTCTCACCAAAGAGAACATCACCGACAGCGCCATCCGAAGGCTGTTATTCGATGCAGGAGAAGATTTTGATGCCCTGATGACCTTATGCAGCGCTGATATCACTTCCAGGAACAAACAGAAGGTGAAACGTTTCCGGGAGAATTTTGAGCTGGTGAAGAAACGTTGCGCTGAAGTGGAGGAGAAGGACCATCTGCGCAACTGGCAGCCGCCCATCACTGGTGAGATTATCATGGAGACCTTTGGACTGCCTCCCAGCCGTTCCGTAGGTGATATCAAGAATGCCATACGGGAAGCCATACTGGACGGGGTTATCCCAAACGAATATGATGCTGCGTATGCCTTTATGGTTAAAACAGCAAAAGATATGGGGGTTTCTTATCATAATTCATAATTCATAACACATAATTCATAATTTTACAGCATGGCTATCTTAAAATTCAGAATATACTGGGAGGATGATGACAGCGTATACCGTGATATCGCAATTCAGCATACACAGCATTTCTTCGACCTGCACCTGGGGATATTGAAGAGCTATGAATTCGATTCGCATCATAAGGCCACTTTTTTCCGAAGCAATGACAAATGGCTCAGGGGCCGCGAGATCTCACTGGAGAAATATGACAAGGAATATTTGGCCGAGCCTATGCTGATGAAAGAGACCACCCTCAGTTCTGAGATCAGGATTCCCAACCAGAAATTCATATACGCATATGACTTCAATAAGAACTGGCATTTCCAGGTGGAGCTGATCAATATAGAAAAGGAGGAGAATAAAAAGATAAACTATCCCATTTGTGTGCGCACGGAAGGCATCGCTCCCTCACAATATGGTACCAAGGGACTGATAGACAGCCGCCTGGCTGAGATGGAAGAAAAGTACGACCTGCAACCGGAGGCAATGGCCGAAGGATTCAGCGAAGAAGGAGAGGCAGGGGAGGCAGAAGCCGGGGGAGAGGAGGCAGCCACTGACGAATCGAATGACGGGTTTTAGGTGAAGAAACCGGATACCGGATGAAGATCAACAAGGTAAAGACAATTCACTAACTGGAGTGCCTGCTAAGGACTGTGAACTAAGAACCTTCCCATTTGCCAAATCACCAAATTATTACATGCGTCCAACTCCCCATCCATGCCAAAGACCTGTATCATCATCGTAGGCCCCACGGCTGTTGGTAAAACGGCACTGGCCATTGTGGCAGCGAAGCATTTTAATACCTCCATTATTTCTGCGGACAGCCGCCAGTGTTTTCGGGAACTGAACATTGGTGTGGCTAAACCATCGAGAGAACAACTGAATATGGTGAAACATGAATTCATCAATTCCCATTCCATACAGGATCAAGTGAATGCAGCGGTATTTGAACAATATGCGCTGGAAAAGATACAGGAGATATTTACAACAAATGATATAGCCGTAATGGTGGGCGGTACGGGCCTGTATGTAAAGACCTTTTGTTACGGGCTGGATGAAGTGCCCGTCATTGATCCGTTCATCCGGGAGAAGGTGGTGGCCGATTATGAATGGGAGGGGCTCAACTGGCTGCAGCGGGAAGTTCAGAAAACAGATCCCTTGTTCTTTGAGCAGGGGGAGACGAAGAACCCCCAGCGCCTGATGCGTGCACTGGAAGTGAAGTTGAGTACGGGAAGGTCCATCATCGAATTCCGTACCCGGCAACAGCAGAAAAGGGATTTCAATATCATCACTATCGGGCTGGAGATATCAAAGGATCAGCTGCATACCAACATAAACAGGCGGGTGGATGACATGATGAATCAGGGGCTCCTTAGGGAAGTGAAAGCACTGGAGCCCTTTAAGAAACTGAATGCCCTGCAGACTGTTGGCTACCGTGAATTGTTCGGGCACCTGGCAGGAGATATTACTTTGGAAGATGCCGTGGAGATCATCAAGATCAATACCCGGCAATATGCCAAGCGGCAGATGACCTGGTTCAAAAAAGACAGCGAAGTGAAATGGTGTGAACCAAAAGCAGAAGCGGTATTACAAATGATACAGGAAGGGATATAGTATGTTTTAGAGTCTGCCTATCCCGGCTTCAGTTTGGGCAAACAATCTTTTTTCAACAGTTTAAGTAACTTCAACTTTAAATCAATCTGCGGCCTGGCGTACCGGGTTTGATTAGCATCAAATACCCCAATGTTGGTAATGAATATAACTGAGCCTTCATTGCAGAGCGACTCTTAAAGAACAGGCAAACAAAAGGAAATTTGAAATAATATAAGAAATTTTAAAAGTAAAATTATGGCACAGATCAATCCTCACATTAACTTCAATGGAAATGCCGAAGAAGCATTTACGTTTTACAAATCAGTATTCGGTGGAGCGTTTGCAATGATTGTTCGTTTCAAAGATTTTGAAATGTCAAATTCGGAACATCCCATATCAGAGGTTGAGGCAAACAAAATTATGCATATTGCATTACCTATTGGTAAAACAAATGTGCTCATGGGAAATGATGTGCCAGCATTTTTGGGAAAGGTAAA
Source organism: Bacteroidota bacterium (assembly GCA_025361325.1). Taxonomy (GTDB): domain Bacteria; phylum Bacteroidota; class Bacteroidia; order Chitinophagales; family Chitinophagaceae; genus Ferruginibacter. The sequence goes on along the minus strand of JANYAL010000188.1, from coordinate 534 downwards.
CGAAAATGAAAACAGAAGTAAAATATCAATAAGTGCCGAAAGCAAAGAGGAAGCATACAAATTATTTTATGGCCTTTCGGCAGATGGTAATGTAGAAGTGCCGATTGGCGACAGTCCATGGGGTTCGTATTTTGGTATGTTCAGAGACAAATACGGTATTGAATGGATGGTGGATTTTGACCCAAAATATAACGGGCAAATAGAAAAATAAAACCAACTATCAGTAAAAAAGTATTGAAAAACAATAAATATATTATGATTTAGAACAAATGGAGTGTAAAATCATAATACAGAAGTAGATAAAATAGTCAAACTGAGATTTGAGAAGCTTTGTCAGTGGTGATTTTATCGAAGTGTATCGGTGGGTACTTGAGAGGTGTCGTAAGCCTGGCCGCTAACTAATAAATAGGTGAAGGTTTTACTTTCTCAAAAATGCTGGCACATCATTTCCCATGAGCACATTTGTTTTACCAATAGGTAATGCAATATGCATAATTTTGTTTGCCTCAACCTCTGATATGGGATGTTCCGAAT
>JANYAL010000218.1 GCA_025361325.1 Bacteroidota bacterium | reverse complement strand
ATCGGACAGCAAAAAAATATCGGAGAAGCAAATATCTTTATCGGCAACGGAAGCGATGAATGCATCGACATGCTCTATCGTTGCTTCTGTAAACCGGGCAAAGATAATGTGATCATCTGCCCCCCTACCTATGGCATGTATGAGGTAAGCGCCCAGATCAATGATATTGAGGTCAGGAAAGCGATACTCCTGGAAGATTTCCAGCTGGATACAAAAGCGATCATGAAACAAGTGAATGGTAATACCAGGATCATCTGGGTCTGTTCACCCAATAACCCAACAGGCAATAGTATGAAATGGGAGGATATACTGTTCCTGCTGAAAAATTTCAATGGGCTGATTATACTGGATGAGGCTTATATAGATTTTTCAGGCGGACTGTCTTACCTGGGTCTGCTTCCTGAATATCCAAACCTGGTGGTACTGCAAACCCTGAGTAAAGCCTGGGGACTGGCTGCCCTGAGGCTGGGCATGGCATTTGCGGATAATACCATCATCCATATCCTGAATAAAGTAAAACCGCCTTACAATATCAGCGGGGCAACCCAACAGTTGGTATTGCAGGCCCTCACCAAAGATGAATTGGTGAAAGATCATATATCGCAACTGATCCAATCGAGAGAAATGCTCAGGGAAAATTTAGGCCGCATACCTTTTATTGAGACCATTCATGGCAGTGATGCCAATTTCCTGCTGGTGCAAATGAAAGAACCCCTACTTGTTTATAATTTCCTGGTCGCTACAGGTATCGTTGTCAGGAACAGGCAGCATATCACCCTTTGTGAAGGGTGCCTGCGCATCACCGTGGGAACAACAAATGAAAATGAACTATTGATACAGGCATTGACAAATTATTCAAACCATATATCATGAGACCAATTCTTTTTATTGACCGGGATGGAATACTCCTGAAGGAACCACCCGATAATTTTCAGGTTGACAGTATCGAAAAAACGGTCTTTATACCCGGTGTTATAACAGCGCTTTCGAAAATTGCGGCGGAATATGATTTTTATAAGGTGATGATCAGCAACCAGGACGGATTAGGGACCGAAACCTATCCCGAAAAAGATTTCACGCCTTACCAGGAACTGCTCCTGAGAACACTGCAGGGCGAAGGATTCATCTTTGATGAGATATGGATCGACAGGTCCTTTCCCGCTGACGGACTTTCCACCCGAAAACCTGGTACCGGATTGCTTACCCACCTGCTCACGGACGAACGATTTGACATCGCCGGGTCTTACGTAATCGGCGACAGGTGGAGTGATATAGAGCTGGCAAAGAATATCGGCTGCAAAGCCATATACCTGCAGGCATTGCATGTACTCACGGCCGAACAGGAAGCGATCTATAGTAAGATCATTGCCCTGGAAACCAGTTCATGGAATGAGATCTATACTTTCCTGAAGCTTGGATTAAGAAATGTAGTTCATGAAAGGATCACCAAAGAGACCGGGATAAGTATCGGGTTGAACCTGGATGGTAATGGCAAGGCGGATATAAAAACAGGACTGGGATTCTTTGATCACATGCTGGAACAGATAGCCAGGCACGGGAAGTGCGACCTTTCCATATCCGTGAAAGGCGACCTTCACATCGATGAGCACCATACCATCGAAGACACAGGAATTGCGTTGGGTGAAGCATTCGCAAATGCCTTATCCGATAAACGTGGAATGGAAAGGTATGGCTTTGCATTACCGATGGATGAGGCCGCTGCAACCGTGCTGATCGATTTCGGGGGACGTGCGGATATCGTTTGGAAGACTACTTTCAGCAGAGAGAAGATAGGTGATATGCCCACTGAGATGTTTTATCATTTCTTTAAATCGTTCAGCCATGCGGCCAGGTGCAACCTGCATATAACATGTACAGGCGAAAATGAACACCATAAGATTGAAGCCATCTTCAAAGCCTTTGCCAAAGCAATCCGCATGGCGGTAAAAAGGGATCCCCTCTCCAATTATTTACCCAGTACAAAAGGCATACTATGACCATTGCCATCATACAATACAATGCTGGGAATACCTGTTCGGTGAACTTTGCACTGGAAAGGCTGGGTGTACACCCTGTTATCACCAATGATACCGAGGCCATACGATCGGCCGACAAGGTCATATTCCCCGGCGTAGGCGAAGCCAGCACAGCCATGGAATATCTTAGAGAAAGAGGCCTGGACCAAACCATTAAGGAACTCAAACAACCGGTACTGGGCATCTGCCTCGGCAT
>JANYAL010000168.1 GCA_025361325.1 Bacteroidota bacterium | reverse complement strand
ACGCTGTATCTACGTTATATCTACGCTAATTAGCGTAGATATAACGTAGATACAGCGTACTTGATGGCAATTTTACCCCAGCCAGGCCTAATGAATATTACTATTTGATGGCTGAATAAGTGAAGCGGAAAATTGCTGATTATGAATCTGTTGGAAAGAATATGCTGAGGTGAGGCCATAAGAGGGCCTGAAAAAGATATGAATTGGTATACTGAATTAATGAAGCGTTGAAAGGTATATCCTATTTGCCCATCAGTTTGTTCTTTTGGGCTATATATTCATCCTGCGTGATGGCCCCTTTCTGGAACAATTGGAACAGTTTTTCCAGTTCATCCCCGATCATGGTCTGTGGTGCAGTCGCAGTAGAAGATGATGCCATCGGATTTGCCTTGGCGATGGCCTCAGCCAGTTGCGTGGCCTGGCTGCTGATCTGGTTCTTCTTATATTCTTCCTGTGCATGGGTGATCATGTCTTTCAGCAGTTTGGGATTGTGTATGAGCTTGTAGGTGGTCTCGCCCATCTCTGCAGCCGTCTGTATGTCTACATCGCCGTAGCCCAGTATTCTTCCAATAATTGACTGGTCGTATTCCACGTTATTGATCTTGTCGAGCGGACTTTCCTTTGAATACCTGGAAAAATAACCGCTTTCGTCCACCACGCGCATGGTGGTAACTGCCCAAAGGTTGTATTTCCAGTTAATGTATTCGTATACGGGGTAAATGGCGGCCACTAGTACGATGAGAAGTCCGGTAGCGAAACTAAACCATTTCAGCAGCAGCAGAATGATCAATAACAGGAACCAGGCTAAAACCGGCAGGGCGAGTATGATCCAGTGCTGCCGTATGGTGATGAGTATCTTCTCATCCTTTTTAAGAGCTGTACGCATAGCTTAATTTATTATTAATGCCGGGTTAAGTTACAAAATCAAAATTAACCAACTGTTTATTTTTCAGAGAAAGATTACAGGATATATCTAACAAATTTTTTTAGCCGGAAATGCGGGATGACGAACAAATAGCGCATGGAATATCAGCAGGTATCGTCTCAGCTCTTTGCCGCCAATATATTCTTTCATTCAGTTTTAAATAAGTGCTACCAGATATTCACCCGCAGGCTGTCGGCCCGGTACATCTTATCGCCGGGCTTTACGCCAAAGGCATCATAGAATTCAGGTATATTCACTACCGGTCCGTTCACCCTTTCTTTGGCCGGTGCGTGTACATCGGTCATTACCTGGCTGGCGAGTCTTTCCTTTCTTTCCTGGTACAACCATCCCAGTGCATAGCCCAGGAAGAAACGCTGTAGCGGGGTGAGTCCGGCTATCTTCTCATTCTTTTTAAAAGCTTCCGTTTTTTTGAAGGCATCGAGCCCAATCAGCAGACCGCCCAGGTCAGCGATATTTTCACCCTGCGTGGCATTACCGTTGATATGCAGGGTATCCACCGGGTTGAATTCACTGAACTGCCGGATGATGAAAGCGGCCCTGCGGGCAAACTCGGCAGAGTCTTTGGTCGTCCACCAGTTGATGAGGTTACCTTTTTCATTAAATTGTCTGCCCTGGTCATCGAAGCCATGCGTCATTTCATGCCCGATGGTGCTAGCGCCGGTATAGCCGTATACCAATGCATCGTCCAGTTCCTCATCGCGGAATCCCGGTACAGCCATTTGCCCGGCCGGCAGCACGATCTCGTTGTTGCTGGCGTTGTAATAGGCATTGTATGTCTGGGGCGTCATGTCCCATTCGGTTCTGTCTACGGGTTTGCCCAGTTTATTAATATTGTAATTATGCCACCATACGTTGGCGCGCTGGATATTGGCTACAAAGGAGGACCGGTCGATCCTGAGTGCGCTGAAATCCTTCCACTTGTCGGGGTAGCCCACTTTCTTCTCAATCTTCGCAAGTTTGCTATAGGCCTTTTGCTTGGTACTTTCGCTCATCCAGGAAAGTTTGGCAATCCTTTCTTTGAAAGCTTCGCGGATGGCTTCCACCATATCTGAATACCTTTTCTTAGCCGTTTCGTTGAAATATTCTTTCACAAATAATTGTCCCAGTGCCTCGCCCATGGCACCTTCCTCGGCATCGAGTACCCGCTTCCAGCGCAGCCGGGGTTCTTTGGCACCGCTGAGACTTTTACGGTATTCGAAATAGTTGTCAAAGCTGGTCTTGTCCATGAAGCCTGCATAGCTCATCACCAGGTGAAAGCGGAGGTAGTTTTTCCAGTCATCGATACCCGAAGTTGTTAATTCCCTGCTGAGTGCAGTATAGAATTCCGGCTGTCCCACGATCACGGAGTCCAGTTTGGCGATGCCAATATTTTTGGTGAAATCATTCCAGTTGATGGCAGCGGTGAGTTTGTTCACCCCGGGCAGGTCCATCTTGTTGTAATTCTTGTACGGGTCGCGTAGGTCTTCCAGTTTACGGCTGGCACTGGCGAGTTTGGCCTCCAAAGCATATACACTTGCGGCATGCAGTTTTGCTGCGGCCTCATCATCGCCCAGTTGCCTGTATGTTTTGGTAAGATATTGTTTATAAGCCTCCTGCACTTTGATCGTCCGGGCATCTGTTCTGAAATAATACTCACGGTTAGGCATCCCAAGTCCGCCCTGGTCGAGTTTAAAGGCCATCATCTCGCTGTTCTTGTCATCCTGCGACACATAATCGCTGAAGAGGCAGTTTACGCCTTTCTTTTTCAGGTCGGCTGCTTCGGTGATGATGTCGGCGGGGGCTTTGATGCTGTTAATCCTGTCCAGGTCTTCCTTCAGCGGATTCAGGCCGGCCTTGTCAAGGGCCACGGTATCCATGGCGGTCTGCCAGAAATCGCTGATCTTCTGGCTGATGGAGCCGTCGGCATTCTTGGATTGTATTGCGTCCTCGTTTATCTTTTTGAGGCGGCTGTAGATCTCGTCCTGTACCAGGTTGCCGATGCCCCATCCGCTTTCCGATTCGGGGAGGGGGGTGCGTTTGATCCAACCACCGTTGGCATATTCAAAGAAGTCTGTGCCGGGCTTTACCGTGGAGTCTATATCGGAAGCCAACAGGTCGGCCTTGGAAGTGTTGGTGTTGTTTTTACAGGCAAACAGACATGATGCGAGCAGGGCGATGGCAAGAATATGTTTCATGAAAATGATTTAACCTTAAAAATAGTAAATATGCACTGTATACGATTAAATTTTTGACAAGTGTGGAGAGGAGGTTAAATTTGTTTGTGTAAAGTGAATGCCGGCAAAGCGGGAAGACGGGAATTTCTTGCTCGTCCCATAGACACTTACCGTATCTGCGGCAAAAATTTACTGTAATACATTGAAACACATTCACGGGATGTAGCGCAGCCCGGTAGCGCGCTTCGTTCGGGACGAAGAGGCCGCTGGTTCGAATCCAGTCATCCCGACATAACAATTAAAGCCCTAGCAATAGCCGGGGCTTTTTATTTTGCAGCATGCGAGCTAGCTCGCAAATGTGGAAAAATAAAAGACCCGTTGCCGGTGCTGACCGGCAGGCTTTAATTGTTTTGAACCACCCCCGAAGGATCAACGCAGTTAATCCAGTCATCCCTACAGAATAATAAAACCCGTTCTGGCAGCGGGTTTTTTAGTTCGAAATTAGTAAGCTGATTTTGGCATTTCATGCTCATTCTCTGCCACGCTGCATTTTTACCGGTTCGAATTCTTCAAATGGCTCCATTTTCTTCTACGGGTTATTATATTATATTTGTATAGAAGTAAACAGTATTAATAGTTATTGATTCATGAAACTAGTCGTTGATACAAAAATTGCCCTCATGGGCGCTATCTTTCAAAACCGTGATAGGATAAAATCTTATGGCGTAAAGGAATTGGGAGTGTTTGGTTCATTTGCAAAAGACACTGGGATAAATGAAGCCAGTGATATTGATTTTTTGGTAGAGTTTGAACCCGGGAAAAAGAACTATGATAATTTCATGGACCTTTCTTTTTATCTG
>JANYAL010000166.1 GCA_025361325.1 Bacteroidota bacterium | reverse complement strand
CTCATACTGGATGAGCCTACCAACCACCTCGACCTGGAAAGTATCATTTCATTCAACGATAACGTAGTGGCTTTTACAGGCATCGTGTTGCTGACCACACATGATCATCAGTTCATGCAAACTGTGGCTACGCGTATAATAGAACTGACGCCAAATGGAATGATCGACAAGCTGATGACCTACGATGAATACCTTGCGGATGACCGGGTAAAGGCCATGCGAATAGAATTGTATGGAGATTAAGACTGCGAACACGTAACTGGAATTTCAGGAATTATAAAGCTGTAGATATATTACCCAGTTTGATCAGTAAGTTGCCAAAGAATCTCATTACTAATAATTTAAATAGCGGAATGCAGTAAATAGCATATAAAAACGCTGCAAACAATGACCTCTATTCAGTAATATGGAAAAAATTACCCGGCATATTATTTGGTTCATCGACCTATTCTACCCACCCTTCCGCAAATACATGCCGGAACAAACCTTCCGTTATGCCGTATGTGGGGGAAGTAATACCGTGCTGGGGCTGGGCCTTTATTATGTTTTCCTGAAACTGGTTTTTAAAGAGCAGGTTGTGAATATGGGCTTTTATGTTTTTGAAGCCTATACCATTGCACTGGGTATTTCTTTTTGTGTGAATTTCCTGGTTGGTTTTATCCTGATGAAATATGTGGTCTTTGTGGACTCAAACCTTAAAGGCAGGATACAGGTACTGCGATATTTTTTGACTTTTACATTAAATCTCACCCTTAATTATGCGTTGCTCAAATTACTGGTGGAAGTCATTAAATGGGATGCATTATTGTCGCAGATCCTCACCACCTGTATCGTCATCACCATAAGCTATCTAAGTCAAAGGCATTTTAGTTTTAAGGTTAAGTAGTTCATAGTTGGTTCGTAAGGATATCTGAATTTGCAATTGTAGTAAACTGTTCTAAAAGAAATTTAAAAAACAGTCATTTTGAATGCACCAACGGGTAAAATCCAACAAGCAACAAGAAACACTTTCTCCAATTCACCACAAAACTGCAAATAATTGATAACCAATTAGATTCAGGGTACAATGAACGTAGCACTACCCTCCCCGGTTTGTGTCTTCATATAACGGAATTATTTGAAAAAAGCTGGTTCGTGAATACAGGGACCATGTTGAGGCCTAATACGAACTAAAAACTGTGTTCCAACGCGCCTGCCATTTTATCACCCCAACCCCCTTCGGCACAATCATTGAGAATTGTAATTAAACAAAATACATATTAATCATGGGAAAAATTATAGGAATAGACCTCGGTACCACAAACAGTTGTGTTTCCGTGATGGAAGGCAATGAACCAGTGGTCATCGCCAATGAGGAAGGACGACGTACGACCCCGTCGGTAGTGGCTTTTCTGAAGAATGGTGAGCGTAAAGTGGGCGATCCTGCCAAGCGCCAGGCCATTACCAACTCGCAGAACACCATCAGCAGCGTAAAACGTTTCATGGGCCGCCGCTTCGACGAAGTGACGGAAGAAATAAGCCACTGGAGCTATAAAGTGGTAAAAGGTGACAATAATACGGTTCGTATTGACATAGATGGCAGACAATATACGCCCCAGGAGATCAGCGCCATGGTGCTTCAGAAAATGAAGAAGACGGCCGAAGACTACCTGGGTCAGGAAGTGACCGAGGCCGTGATAACCGTACCGGCTTATTTCAATGACGCACAGCGGCAGGCTACCAAAGAGGCCGGGGAGATAGCGGGGCTCAATGTACGCAGGATCGTGAACGAACCAACTGCAGCAGCACTGGCCTACGGGCTGGATAAAGGCGGTAAGGACCACAAGATCGCAGTATTTGACCTGGGTGGCGGAACCTTCGATATATCCGTACTCGAACTTGGGGATGGAGTATTTGAGGTAAAATCCACCAACGGGGATACCCACCTGGGTGGAGATGACTTCGATAAAGTGATCATGGACTGGCTGGCGGACGAATTCAAAAAAGATGAAGCCATCGACCTCCGTAAAGATCCCATGGCACTCCAGCGCCTGAAGGAAGCTTCAGAAAAAGCAAAAGTGGAACTGTCCTCATCAGCCGAAACAGAGATCAACCTTCCCTATGTAACCGCCGTTGATGGTGTTCCAAAACACTTAGTGAAAAAACTTACCCGTGCTAAATTTGAAGCACTGGCCGATAAATTATTCGAACGCTGCCTGAAGCCCTGTGAACAGGCATTGAAAGATGCAGGTGTTACTACCTCCCAGATTGATGAAGTGATCCTGGTGGGTGGTAGTACCCGGATCCCCAAGGTTCAGGAGATCGTGGAGAAATTCTTTGGCAAAAAACCCAACCGCAGTGTAAATCCTGATGAAGTAGTGGCCGTAGGCGCCGCCATCCAGGGCGCAGTACTGAGCGGCGATATCAAGGACGTGCTCCTGCTCGATGTAACCCCGCTGAGCCTCGGTATTGAAACCATGGGAGGGGTGATGACAAGGCTCATCGATAGCAATACCACAATCCCTACCAAGAAATCCGAAGTATTTTCAACCGCCAGTGATAACCAGCCCGGTGTGCAGATACATGTATTGCAGGGCGAAAGGCCCATGGCCAACCAGAATAAGAGCCTGGGTACTTTTAACCTGGATAATATACCCCCTGCACCTCGTGGTGTGCCGCAGATTGAGGTCACTTTTGACATTGATGCCAATGGCATCCTGCATGTCATCGCAAAAGACAAGGGTACCGGTAAGGAACAGAAGATCCGTATCGAAGCAGGTAGCGGTCTCAGCAAAGAAGAGATCGAAAAGATGAAAAACGACGCCAAGGCCAATGAAGCAACCGACAAGGCCGAGAAAGAAAAAGTGGAGAAAATCAACCAGGCCGACAGTCTGATCTTCCAGACAGAGAAGCAGCTGAAAGAATACGGCGATAAGATCCCTGCCGATAAACGAGCACCGATCGATGAATCACTGGCCAAACTGAAAGAAGCACATAAAACGCAAAACCTTACCGAGATAGATGCAGCTGTTGCCGCGATGAATACCGCCTGGACGGCTGCCAGTGAAGAGATGTACAAGGCCACCCAACAGGGTGCAGAGCCAGAACCTCAGCCGGGAACAGAAGGTAATGGTCAGCCACATGCCCCCAATGCGGGTAATGAGAATGTTACCGACGCGGAATTTGAGGAAGTAAAATAATACGGCGGCATCACGCTTTAGGTTTAATATAATAATGGAAACAAACAGACCCATGCAATTGCATGGGTCTGTTTGTTTCATCACTTTCCCTGAATACGAAAACACTTCATTCACTTGCATTATCCGCTCAATTCAATACCTTTATAGTACGAGTTTATGCTTTAAAATGCTGATATCATATGCAGTCCAAAGTTCTCGTTGCGGTATGCTTCTTTTGTATGCTTGTATATTCCCCCAACGAAGCCAGGTCACAACAGGTCCCCGATAATGCCGATACTTTTTTTCTCGCCAAGAAGAAAGGCCTCTTTGGCAAACTGGGAAAGATGATCTCTGGGTCATCACCTGAAATCCAGCCGGTAAAAGTAGAGAACCAGTTCCTGAAATTCAAGGGGAAGATAATACGGTATATCGACCTCGTTCGTGTTGGGTTCGACCACAATATATACGATACAGGGGTCATCAAAAAAAGCCTTGGCAATTCCATCGCAAAACTCTTTCACCGTAACTCCTCCGAACATACCATTGAGCGTAACCTCTTTTTCCGGGAAGGGGATAAAGTATATCCTAACCTGCTTGCAGAAAATGAACGCTACCTACGCTCGCTGGTCTTCCTCCAGGACGCCCGCATACTGATGGATTACGCCGATAACAGCAGGGATTCCGTGGATGTGGTGGTGCTAACCAAGGACATCTTTTCAATTGGTATAAAACTGGCCATTGATGACATCAACAGAGGAAGGGTTGAGCTGAAAGATGAAAACTTTGCAGGTTCAGGCAGCCGGGTTCAGGTAAGTACCTATTATGAAAAGCAGCGAGAACCGCAACACGGTGTTGGCGCCGAGATCGTTCGACGTAATATTTCGGGCAAGTTCGTAGACTGGACTACCGGCTTTCTGGATTATTCGCCCGCATTCAACAGTGGCAGACACGAAGAGACCAGCATCTACACCCGGATCGAGAGGCCACTGATCACCCCATTCATTCCGGCCACCTGGTCCATTGCTGCAGCCTATTTCAAGACCAGCAACGACTACCTGCCCGACTCCTTATACAAGTCCGATTACCGGTACCGGTATTACAATATTGACGCATGGCTGGGGTATAGCCTCGACAGTAAAAGACTGCTCTATGCCAATAAGGAAATCAGCATACACCGGTTCATAGCCCTGCGTTTATTCACCCAGCGTTATTTTGATCAGCCTTTGAAGAACAAGAATTTTTTTGATTTCCGGTTCACCGATTTCACCGGCGGCCTCGCTTCCTTCAATATATTCCGGAAAACCTTTTACAAGACCAATTTTATTTACGGTTTCGGCAGGGGAGAGGATGTTCCTGTTGGATTTTCACTTGCCTTTACAGGGGGCTACATTAATAAACTGGATAACCGCAGGCCTTATGCCGGTATAGATGCAGGCTTTTCCAAATTTGATAAAAAGGGTTTCTTCAGCAACTTTACCATGCGCCTGGGGGGATTTTTTAATAGGAAACATTTTGAGGACGTGAACATGTTGTTCAACATGGAGCATTTTACACGGTTATATAAATTGAATAAAACCTGGTTTTCACGCATCTTCATCAATACCGGCATTGCGGCCCAGGTGAATCCCAACCTGGATGCCCCCCTCTACCTGAACAGCGTTTATGGCCTTCCCTATTATAACAGCGGTCTCTCCGGTTCTGACCTGAGGACGACGATCCGCTCGGAGCTGGTATTCTACAATACCCATAAGACCCTGGGTTTCCGCCTGGCACCCTTTATTTTCTCAGACTTATGCCTGCTGAAGCCTTCCCGTAGCAACCTGGACAAAAGCGACCTGTACTATGCATTCGGAGGTGGTGTGCGTACCCGTAATGAGAACCTGGTCTTTGGCACCATCGAATTGAAATTATACTGCATTCCCCGTACCGCAGGTGATATGACCAGCTTTAAGATAGACCTGAGCAGCAATATACGCTTCGCATACAAGAGTACATACATTTCAAGGCCCGATGTGATCACCGACATTCAGTAATGCAACACACATGAAGGATTAGTCTGAAAAGGAACCAGAAATTTTCTCAAAACTAAGCTAAGGAATATAGGCCGGTAAGAGGGCAAGTCATTATAGATCGAAAGGTAATGGAATATAGTTTTGGCCGTACTGTCTTCCCGGCTAATAATAACTAGTTAGATATACTTTACATGATGTCGAGCGCCTTCGCAAGGAAGGTGACATTGAAAGGCAATACCATTGAGACATAACCGCCCCCAACCTTGTAAACAAAATAGAAAGCCACGAGGGAGACCAGGAACAATATCCAGAAGAGGCCGGTCGATTTTTTTGCTGTTTCCATTCCGATTTTTTTGCAAATATAAGACAGATGGAATAATCGCAAGTTTTTATTCAGTGGTTGTGTAAAATTTTCTGTAAAGAGTTTATATTGCCGTTCGATAACTTGCTACAGATGACCATTCATTTCTATTTACGTTATGCTTCGCGTTTTGGCCAGACCCTTTTTGTTTCCGGCAATCATCCGTTACTGGGTAATGGTATTACTGCAAAGGCATTTCCGCTGAAATACCTCACTGCAGATCTATGGGAGGGTACTGCAGAGATCCCGGTCACTAAAAAGACCGAAGCTTTGCAATATACATACCTGCTGCGCGGGACTCATGAGGCCGAGGTGATGGAGTATAGGGATGACCGGGAGATCGTGATGAAAGATCTGACCGTAGACAGCCTTTTTGTATATGATACCTGGAATGATGCTGCCGGGATACAGAACGTGTTCTCCAGCGCCCCGTTCCAGGAGGTGTTGCTTCAACAAGGCAGATACCGGCTGCAGACCAGGCCGCTCAAATCAGATGCCGGATCCTATACGCACGAATTCAAAGTGAAAGCGCCCCTGCTGGGTAAAGACGATGTGGTATGCATCAGCGGCTCCGGAAAAGTATTCAACGACTGGGACAAGATAAAACCCATATTGCTAAAAAAAGAAGGTAACTGGTGGACCGCCAGGCTCGACCTGTCAAAAGCCATATTTCCCCTGGCCTACAAATACGGTACCTGTTCTGCACGCGGGAAGTCCTTCACCGGTTTTGAAACAGGCAGTAACCGGAGCATACCCGCCGCAGGTGATGCCAATAGCTTTACCATCCTCCAGGATGGCTTCCTGCAGGTGCAGTCCGGAAACTGGAAAGGAGCGGGTGTGGCCATACCCGTGTTCAGCCTGCGCAGCAAAAGGAGTTTCGGCATAGGTGAGTTCACCGACCTGAACCTGCTGGTGGACTGGGCAAAGAAAGCCGGTCTCAAGCTGATACAACTCCTGCCCGTCAATGATACCACGGCTACACATACCCGCAGGGATTCCTATCCCTATTCAGCCATCTCCGCTTTTGCCCTGCATCCCCTCTACATCAGCCTGGAGGCCGTAGCGGGATCGGCAGGGGCATCCATCATAAAACCCCTGTACAGGAAACAGCAACAGCTCAATGAACTGCCCGGTGTAGATTATGAGCAGGTGATGAAATTCAAGCTATACGCTTTGCGGGAACTTTACCAGGCACAAAAAGATACATTTCGTAACGACAGGGCCTATATCGATTTCTTTGCGCAGAACCGTCACTGGCTGGTGCCCTATGCCGCCTTCTGTTACCTGCGCGATAAATATGGAACTTCCGAATTCAATGACTGGCGAAGCAACAGCAGCTATGATGAAACGGCTATTCAGCGCCTCGTGAGCCCGGGCCAGAAACACTTTGACGAAATCGCCCTGCACTATTTCATCCAGTACCACCTGCACCTGCAACTCAAAGGCGCCACAGAATATGCCCACCGCAACGGGGTGATCGTAAAAGGCGATATCCCCATCGGCATTTACCGCAACAGCGTAGACGCGTGGATGGAACCCGGCCTCTTTCACATGGAAGAACAGGCCGGTGCGCCGCCCGATGCCTTCACCGTTAAAGGACAAAACTGGGGGTTTCCAACCTATAACTGGGCAGCCATGCAGCAGGATGATTTCAGCTGGTGGCGTAGACGCTTTGCCCAGATGAACAGTTATTTTGATGCCTTCCGAATAGACCATATACTGGGCTTTTTCCGTATCTGGAGCATACCCTGGCATTCCGTGGAAGGGATCATGGGCCGCTTTGTTCCCGCCATACCGGTGCGCATCAACGAACTTTTTGAGCGGAGGATATCATTCGACCTCCACCGCTATACCCGGCCGTATATTACGGAAAGCATCCTGCAAAGCAGTTTTGGTGATGCAATTGAGGAGGTCCGGAAGGATTTCTTCAACGGTTACGAATTCAAGGAAGATTTCAATACCCAGCGAAAGATAGAGGCCTGGTTCTCCGCACTGCCCGAACCGCGCAATGACATCAAACAAGGCCTGTTTTACCTGTTGAGCAATGTGATCCTGTTCGAAGCAGAAAATGCTTCCGGGCAGGAATTCCATTTCCGGTTTGGTATGGAGCAGACTTCCTCCTTCCGTAGCCTGGACGAATACAGCAAAAAGCAGTTGAGCGAACTATATGTAGATTATTTCTTCAGGCGCCAGGATGACTTATGGCGCAGGGAAGCGTTGAATAAATTACCCGGGCTCAAACGAAGCACACAGATGCTGGTTTGCGGGGAAGACCTTGGTATGGTACCCCATTGCGTACCCGAAGTGATGAAAAAACTGGGCATCCTGAGCCTGGAGATACAGCGGATGCCCAAAAAGGAAACGGACGAATTCTTTCATCCCAATGATGCACCCTACCTCAGTGTAGTGTCTCCCTCCACCCATGATATGAGTACCATCCGGGGATGGTGGGAAGAAGACCGTATCCTTATCCGGCACTTTTATAATGTACAGATGGGGAAGGTAGGTGAACCACCGGTATATTGCGAACCATGGATCAATAAGGAGATCCTGCTCATGCACCTCTATTCTCCCGCCATGTGGAGTATATTCCAGCTGCAGGACCTCCTGGGCATGGATGGCAAACTGCGCCGCCAGGACCCGAACGAAGAAAGGATCAACCTGCCATCAGATCCCGATCATTACTGGAACTACCGCATGCACATGAACCTGGAAGACCTGGTGAAACAGCATGATTTCAATGAAGAGTTAAAGGGGTATATAAAGTCCGCAGGGCGATAGCGTTTTCTTAATGCCTGAGTGCCTTAAGTCTATAATTATATAAATGAAAGTTCGTTACAAAATATACAATCTTCCCTTCCGGTACCCCTTCACGATCTCGCGGGGAACCAAGACACACCAGCCTAGTTTTGTGGTTGAACTGGAATTCATGGGCATTACCGGTTACGGCGAAGCGCCGGCTATTGCCTATTATAATATACCTGTAGAGAAGATGGCCACCGATCTGGAAACCAAACGAACATTCATAGAGAAATTCGCATTCTCTGACCCCGAAAGGTACTGGCATTACCTGCATCACCTGTTCCCCGCTAATCCATTCCTGGTTTGTGCACTCGATATGGCGGGCTGGGACCTCTACGGAAAGCTGAAAGGGAAGCAGCTCTATGAGCTATGGGAACTTGATACTGCCCAGGCGCCCGTTACGGATTATACCATCGGCATCGATACCATTGAAAAGATGGTGGAGAAACTGGCCGAAAAACCCTGGCCCATCTATAAGATCAAAGTAGGGGTGGAGAATGATATCGAGATGGTAACCGAACTCAGGAAACATACCAACGCCGTATTCCGGGTAGATGCCAATGCAGGCTGGACCCTGGAACAGGCCCTGCATAAGATACCGCTTCTCAAAGAACTGGGTGTGGAACTGGTGGAGCAACCGCTCTCAAAAGACAACTGGGATGGTATGAAGACCCTGTATGTGCAATCACCCCTACCGCTTTTCGCAGACGAATCCTGTGTGGCCGAGCAGGACGTGGACAGGTGCAAAGACCATTTTCACGGCATCAATATCAAACTCACCAAGTGCAGCGGCATCACCCCCGCCAGGCGCATGATCGCCCGCGCCCGGGAACTCAACCTACAAGTGATGGTAGGCTGCATGAACGAAAGTTCCATTGGCAATGCTGCCATCGCCCAACTGGCGCCTTTGCTGGACCATGTGGATATGGACGGCCCACTGCTTTTAGCGGAGGACATCGCGGCCGGCCAGACCTTCAATTATGGAAGGATCATTTACCTGCAAAACACCCCCGGACTCGGCATCACGGGTGTACATTTCTGACCTTTTCTTTCCGGGGTATTCATTTCATCATAGTTAAGCGGCAAAGTATATGCTGTATTATAACTGGAAACTGTTGTTATGCCTCTTTCTACGCTGTATCTACGTTATATCTACGCTAATTAGCGTAGATATAACGTAGATACAGCGT
>JANYAL010000162.1 GCA_025361325.1 Bacteroidota bacterium | reverse complement strand
TAAACGGGGGGAAAAATAAGCTGAACCGGGAATTCAATTGTCTTATCATGCACTATAAACCCCTTGAAAATTTATATCTACAATAATAATAAGCTTGCATCGTTTTATTGTAGTAAAGAAGTTACTTTTTTATCGGATTCCAATTATAGATATGCCTATAAAAAATAATTCGTTGCCAATTATTTTAAAATATATCCTATCCTAACCACCCAATATCCAATATGAAAAAAAATTTATACACTAAGTTTTTTTACAAAAAAATCGTATTGTTTTTTTTTACTTTAGTATTACTTCATAGCTTTTCATTTTCGCAGACAAGGTTTTATCTCAATACAAATACAGCTGCACCTGTATCTCCCGCTTATAATGCCGGCTGGAATGTCACATCGGGGGTAAGCCAGTATTTAATGCATGTTGTAAAGGATGGGAGTACACTAACTACAGTGACGTCTGGCGCAAGCGGTGCAGCTTCGCCAAGAAAATGCCTTATAAACCAATGGATATCTGATCCCCTTGCTGCACAAACCCTAACCGGAACTTTTACCGGGCAGGCTCAATTTAACATAAGCAGTACTTCAGGAGGATCTACTGGCCTTGGTTATTTGTATTTAAGAATAGTCAACTCGGATGGAAGTATAGCCCAGGAATTTGGAAAGGACAGCACATCAACGCTTACTACTACATTAACGAACCGGACACTTATATCCCTGAATATTGGCTCGGTGACAATAACGGCAGGGCAGCGAATATGTATTGATTTGGGCTGGAGTTTTACTGCAGGTTCAAGCACAACAAGAACCGGTAGTTTATCCGGAGGAAGTTCTTCAGGTACAGATCTGCCAGTTGATAATTTTACTACAACAGTAAATAGCCCCTGGGTACAATTTTCACAAACATTAGTATTTCTACCGCCAACCAATGATGCCTGCGCCAATGCCACGACACTGACCCCGGGTACTTCCTGCAGTAATACTTTAGGAAACCTTCAGTATGCAGGAAGTGCTGCACCGGCAGGAGCTTGCGGAGGAGCAACGGCAGCAACTACTTATGATGTATGGTATAAATTTGTGGCCACTGCCACTACCCATACCGTAACCTTAAGCAGTCTTGGCTCCAGCCTTAGCACTGCAACCACTTATATTGAAATGCTAAGCGGCGCCTGCGGAAGCCAAACATCTTTGGGGTGCCAGGCAGCAAGTTCAAGGCTTACTGTTGGGGGTTTGACAATTGGCAATACTTATTATGTAAGGGTATATGTTACATCGGCACCTCAAATAAACCCAACAACCAACTGGAATTTTAATATCTGTATACAACAGCCCCCTGCAAATGATGACTGTACAGGCGCTATTGCTTTAACCCCTGGAGCTTCCTGTGTGAATACATCAGGCACACTTGACCTGGCAACTGCAAATGCCGCAACACCCCTGGGTTGTTTTGCAGCAGGCACTTACTATGATGTATGGTATACATTTGTAGCAACTACAACTATTGAAACAGTAACGATCAGCAGCCTGGGTGCTAATATTACATCCCCCCATATACAGATCTACTCCGGAAGCTGTGGTTCACTGGTTTCAGTGGCCTGCTCTTCAGGTACATCCTTGATGCAATATGGTTTAACCGTTGGTGCCACTTACTATGTTCGCATCGCCAATTTAAATGCCAATCCATCCGGGTTGGGTACAGTAGCCAACTTCAATATTTGTATTACCTATATTACCCCGGTTGCAAATGATGAATGCGCCAACGCTACCTTGCTGACCAGCGGAACTTCGTGTGTAAATACCGCGGGTACATTCATCAACTCATCACCAAGCATAAGCAGCCTGCCTTCTTGTGGCAACAGTGGCTCGGCTGATATATGGTATAAGTTTATTGCCCAAAGTAACCGGCCTGTAATTACACTGAGCAGTTTGGGAGTCAATTTAAGTGCGGCATCTCCATATATTCAGTTGTTCTCCGGTTCGTGCGGTTCATTAACGCAATTGGCCTGTACCGTATCACCACTCAATACAGCGGTTACCCCGGGAGGTATTGGATTATCACTGAACAGTACCTATTATATCAGGATCACCACCAATACCAATACAGGTGTCATCACCAGCGGTACCTACTCTTTCAATATATGTATCACCGACCCAACATCTGCGGTAGTTGACTATGCAAAGAGTTATGTAAACATCACAAAGGGTACAACGGGAGGGTCAATTAGTCCGGGGAATATACTGGAAATAAGATCCATATTGGTGGTACAACGTCCTTCAGGATCAGCTGCCAACGTTGCTATTGACAGTGTTGCTTTTTACGATACCTTAACTGCCAACAAAGGATTTGCATTAGAAAAAGATAGTATGGCTTTAAAAACCAATGAAGGAAAACTTTTCACCCCTACAAACAGTACTTATTTTACGGATGCAAATGATGCGGATGCAGCCTGGATCACCACCTCGGGCCCGGGCACTGATACTGCCCTGCAGATCAATATGGGTACTGGTGCTATCAGGGCAAAAAGAGGAGTGATAAGATACAATTCAAAACCTTCTAATTTTGGAACTACCTGTATCATAATGGCCACCTACCGGGTAAAAGTAAATGCAGCTTATGGTTCAAAAATAAAGTACGGTGGGGGGGGGTTCAGGTATCGGGATTCTACAACGGCTGTTTTCTATACCATCAATTTTCCGCCAGATAGTTTAATGGTGTTTAACAGTCTGGGCTCATGTGTTGATGCCGTTTCGGCCAACAATATTGTGGGGGATGAATATAACGGAACCTTTGGTACTACCTCAGGATCGCCTGTGTATAACCAAAACAGGGGTTCTTCACCCAATACAAGTTATGCCTATACCACCTTTGGCAGTGGAAACGGCCCCGGTGATTATTATTATGGTGTGACCAACAATACCAGCGGAGATGGTACCACTTTGCAAACAGTGATCAAGCCAAGTGGGAATACAAACAGGGTATTTGGTGTATGGGATATTACCGGCGATCATACCGGTGCAGCCAATACAGCAAAGGGCAACCTGCCATGCAACCTGAATTTACCGGTAGGCCCAACTAATCCTTGCGGTTATATGCTGGTTATAAACTCGTCATACCGGACTGACGTTGCATTTCAAACGAATATTACCGGCCTTTGCCCGGAAACTTATTATGAGGTTTCGGCCTGGTTAAAAAACATGTGTTACAAATGCGGTTGCGACTCCAACGGGGTAGGGTTACCAATGGGTGCAGGATATATACCAACTGCCCCGGGAGATTCTTCAGGGGTAAGCCCCAACCTGGCCTTCCGGATTAACGGGATTGACTATTATACCACCGGAGACATTAAATACCAGGGATTAGGCGGTACACAAACGGGTTCTGATTCTTTAAATAAATGGATAAAAAAAGCCTTTGTTTACAAAACCCAGCCTGGTGAAACATCAATCACCTTATCCTTCCGGAACAACGCACCCGGAGGAGGTGGTAATGACTGGGCAATTGATGATATAGGCATAAGAACCTGTTATCCCAGTATGACCTATGCACCTTCACCCAATCCTACGCTTTGTAAAAATAATCCGTATACCGTTTATGATACCATAACTTCTTATTATAACACCTATACATACTACAAGTGGCAACGCAGTACCGATGGGGGCGTAACCTGGGTTGACATTGCGGGGGCTTCCGGAACAGGAACACCTGTTTGGAACGGAACTGCATACCAGTACGTAGTCAATTATACCATTCCTTCTGCTTTCACTACGGCCGGAAATAATGGGGATATGTACCGTATAGTAGTTGCCACAACAGCATCCAACCTGGCAAGCGGTAGCTGTTTCTATACGAGTACCCAACCCATTCAGATTACTATCATTACCTGCATTATCTTAAAAACGGACTTCCTAAACGTCGCGGGAAGCTTGAACAATAATTACGCGAGAGTGAGTTGGCAAAGCTCAAAAGAAGCAGAACCTGTAAAATATGAGCTTCAAAGAAGTAATGATGGACAGTTCTTTACTCCCATTGCGATCATAAATGGAAATACGGATCCTTCATTGGAAACAAATCAATACAGCTTCTTTGATACTTCACTGATCAGCAAAAAAGTATATTACAGGGTCATCATGTTCAATACTACTGGCATAAAGAAGTATTCCAATATCATTCAATTGGAGCCCGTGATCAAAGGATTTACATTATTTAATGTTGTAAATCCATTCACCAATGAACTTCATTTTGATATCAGCACCGCTGTGAAAGGAGATATAATCGTTGGATTGCTGGACCAGATGGGAAGGACTATGTTAAAAAGGAATTACACTGTTTATAAGGGCATCAATTCACTGACCCTAAGCAATGTTGAGAACCTGTTAACAGGTATCTATATCCTTAGAGTTGAAAGTAACGAAGGTGTTTTCAACCAAAAAATAATGAAATTACAGAAGCATTAGCCCCGCTGTGCTTTGTAATGTTTTGAATTAATACCATCCTGATTTACACATGATCTTATGAATTTTGTGTATCAGGATGGTATTGCTGTTTTAGATGATGTGCACCAAACCAGCCAAACATGCCAGGCTGTCTATTCGTATTATTAAATGGTAAGTCGTATTTTTATAACTAATTTATTAAAACGCATGACAACCGAAAACGATAAAAAGCCTGTAATTGGCATATCCTGCGGCGACATCAATGGAATAGGTATAGAATTGATCCTTAAAGTCCTTTCCGACAGCCGGATACTGGATATCTGCACCCCCGTTGTGTTCAGTAATAACAAGGCGATCAATTTTTACCGGAAAAGCCTGCCAGAACTCAATATGAATTTTTCCATTATCCGGGACTCCGGACGGGTAAACCATAAGCAGCTCAACCTTTTTAACTGCTGGGAAGAGGAAGTGAATATCACCCCGGGGATCATGAATGAGACTGGCGGCCGTTATGCGGTGAAAAGTCTTACCACTGCGGCCCAGGCACTGAAAGAAGGAAAAATAAACGGCCTTGTTACTGCACCCATTCATAAGAAGAATATTCAGTCTGCTGAATTCAGTTTCACCGGTCATACCCCTTACCTGAAAAACCTTTTTGGTGTTTCGGATGTTGCGATGTTCATGATCGCAGCGAATATGCGGGTTGCCTTACTGACAGAACATGTGCCCGTAAAGGATATAGTTCCGCATATCACCCGGGAGCATATTCTTAGTAAACTGAACATCATCAATAATTCACTCAAAAGAGATTTCGGGATCAACAAACCGAGGATAGCAGTGCTGGCACTTAATCCGCATGCCGGGGATGAGGGACTGATTGGCAAGGAAGAGGAAGACGCCATCCGGCCTGCCGTCAGGGAAGCAAAGCAAAAAGATGTCTTCTGCTTTGGCCCTTATGCTGCGGATGCCTTCTTTGCCCGGGGACAACTTGAAAAATTCGATGGAGTTCTGGCGATGTACCACGATCAGGGTCTCATTCCTTTCAAATCAATGGCCATTGGCGAGGGTGTTAATTTCACAGCAGGCATCAATGCGGTTCGCACATCACCCGATCATGGAGTAGCTTTCGATATTGCCGGTAAAGGAAATGCTGATGAATCATCATTCCGTGAGGCCATATACCGGTGCATTGACATCATCGACAGCAGGAAGGAATATGATGAACAATACAGTAACCCGTTGAAGAAAATGAGTTCAAGGTTCGTGGCCAATGCGGTGGATGAAAAGATCTCGGAGATCCCAGAGTAAAGGGATACCCGGAATATACCTTGCGTTAACTTATTGGAAAACAGCATCCAAAACACCCTTGTTAATATCATAGGACTTGATATCTATCTCGGCCTTCCCTTTTTCCTTTTTGTTTTTTACCTTGTCGGCGGGATTCTTTTCTGTACCGTCGGCGAAATCAAAAGTAACGCCTTTGGGTAATTTGTATTCCCTGGTGTTGAACGAGAATATGACTTTGTCAGGTAACCCGTATTGGGCATATTTTCCGTAATTCATTTCAAGCTCATAACTGCCATTATCACGCGTGGTTGTCTTTGCTTTAAGGACCAGCAGCCTAGCTTCATCGATGTACAGTGTAGACAACACCACATCGGCATTATCATTATCCGGAAGCAGTTTCACCACTTTAACAATGGTATTCCCGATCTTATCTGCACCGGCATCCAGTACCGTGAAACTGCCGCTGTTCAGAATATTGCTCATATTGATGTTTACGGCTCCCCGGGGGATGAAGGAAAATCCCTTTTCATTTTTTATCTTAAGCTTTCCGGGTTTTTTGTAATACACGGTAACACTGGCAACCGGCACTTTCAGAAAAGAAACATTTGTCTTCATTTTTCCGGCAGCTTCATAATCATTCACCTGGTCCAGCTTGTTCCTGACCTGCTGAACCAATGCGGTAACATCCTGCCCCCTTACACAACAGGCCAGACTCAATAATAGTGAAAGCGAACAGAAGTATTTTTTTGGATCGATCATATCATGAAAGGATGTCTTTTTTACGGAAAATATATACAGAAGCGGACACCAGCAAAATTATATAGGCCAATAAGGCGGCAATACTTCTTAATATGGCCGGAAGATTCTCTACCGAACCTTTGATGGTCTGGTTCTCTGCATCGGACCCGATATAGAAAAAACCTTTCCATCCAAGCATGTAGGTGGTAAAGAGGTAGGGTTTGATATATTTCTGGTAAATAGGAATCTCCATTTCACTGACCAGGGTACAAACAATTATTATACCAACTGTTGCCACAATGGGCCCGATGGAATTCTCGGACAGTGTAGATAATAACAGAGAAATGGCGGCCACTACCATCATGGCGATGAAGGCAAAACCGAATGCGCTGAAATACCTCCATAATACATCGGATGCTTCTACCTGCAGGTAATATTTTTCCTTGGCCACCACCAAATCATTCGCCCCAAATGCAGCAAGGCTAACGACCAATGAAATGACCGCTATCCACACCAACAAGGCAAATACATAGGCTCCTGTTGCAAAATATTTGGCCAGAATGATCTGTGTGCGGCTGACGGGTTTTGCTGCCAGCAGTCTTAATGTTCCCATACTGGCCTCGCCGGATACGATATCACCGGCAACCAGGGCCACCAGAATCGGAACATGTACCAGTAACAGGTTAAGTACAAAATAACATACAGCATAACCGTTGATCAGTTTAGAATACTCAATGTCCATCATCTCATCCAAAGAGCCCATCATGAATTTCATCCAATCCCTGCCATTGACCAGTAACCCCAGCTGTATCAAAAATACAAAGGCAGCTATGATGGCAAAAGCAAGATAGGTCCTTGGCTTTCGGAATATTTTGAACAACTCAATTTGTAACAGTGTCCACATGTATGTTGGGAGTTGTTAGTGAAAGAAAATAATCCTCTAAGGAATGCCGGGGCTGAATGGATTGAACAGAAATACCCAGACCCACGAGGTCACTTGTCAGGACGGGGATATCGGCTTTGTTCATCTGCAACCGTAGTGTGGCACTACTTTCCTGCAAACAAGCGGCCCAGCCTGTCGTTACCAGTTTATTGCGTGCAGCAGTAT
This sequence comes from Bacteroidota bacterium, assembly GCA_025361325.1. Lineage (GTDB taxonomy): Bacteria > Bacteroidota > Bacteroidia > Chitinophagales > Chitinophagaceae > Ferruginibacter. The sequence continues at coordinate 5,190 of JANYAL010000162.1, read as the reverse complement.
TATCCGTTGTCTCTACCTGGACTATTGTCCGGGAAGGGTCGAGCAATTCAGTAGCACTGCCTTCTACCACTTTCCTTCCTTTGTCAATGATCAGTATCCGGTTGGCCACCAGTTCAATCTCACTTAATAAATGGGAGGAAACCAGCAAGGTCTTTCCCATTTCCCGGCTAAGCCGGATGAGCAGGCTGCGTATATCCGCAATTCCTTGCGGATCGAGGCCGTTCGTCGGCTCATCCAGTATAATCAGCCGTGGGTCATGCACCAGTGCTACGGCGATGCCCAACCGTTGTTTCATGCCCTGGCTGAAGGTCTTCACTTTGCTGTTAGCACGTTCTGCGAGCCCTACCATATCGAGTTGCTTCATCAGCGTGTCCCGTTCAGGACGTATGCCGCTCAGTTTTGCGAAGATGGCCAGATTGTCGTAGGCCGAAAGGTATCTATAGAGGTCGGGTTTCTCAATGACAGCCCCTACTTGTTGCAGGATATCCTTTCGATGGCCTGAAAGCCGTTTCCCGAATATCTCTATATCGCCGGAAGTTGGACTAACCAGTGTGAGCAGCATACGAATGGTGGTGGATTTGCCTGCCCCGTTCTGTCCGAGGAAACCATATACATCCCCTTCCTCCACACGGAAGGACAGGTCATCGACTGCTTTGATCTCCTTAAATTGTTTGGAAATATGACTAACCCTGATAATTGATGACATGCAGAAAAATATGCACAAAGGTAAAAAGGATGAATGAAGAAACATTTTAAAACTTGGGGACGAGCCTTATTTATTGAGGGAGTGCTGAGATTGATTCTGGCGATAACAAGCAGTTATTATTGATGTCAACGAGTATCGGGGTTCATATAAGTCTGCAGCGCCTTGATATATAATTCAAAAGCATCGATCCCTTTGTTGGTTATCTTACAGATGGTTAATGGATAATTGTTCTTGAATTGTTTTGTTACATCAATATAACCTGCCTCCCTGAGCTTGTTGATCTGTACACTCAGATTGCCGGCTGAGGAGTTCGTTTTTTCCTTTAAAAAGGTGAACTCTGCTTCTTTGACGCTGATGAGGAGGCTCATGACCGCCAGCCGCAACTGGGAATGCAATATTGGATCCAGTTCGTCAAACATGATAGCCCTCTTGCTTTTGATACCTGATCCAGAGTATGATGCCCGGTATCAGCCAGGCGAACAACCCACAGGCCGCTGTGAACAGCATGTTTACAGATACCGGAGTAAAAATGGATATCACGCTCAGGATCCAGCAAATAAGGCCTCCCATGATCATAGGCCTGAATTTAAAGATGCCACCTGTCATGAATGTGGGGATGCCATAGAGCATCATATACAGGCTGGTAACACTGTTATTTTCATTGTACCTGGTATAGAAGGAAAGGATGAAAATACAGATGCCGAAACTGCTCCATAAGTAATTCATGGTTTGTTCATCATGGCCCACAAAATTTTTCTGTCTTTTTTCCTTGATTGAAAAGAACACCTGGGGAATGACCGCAGCCAACACCAGCAGCCAAATATCAAAACCCAGGTAGAACCTGAACTGTATCTGTGCCCAGGTAAGAATGCTACAGATGATTATCAGCCCGCCCCAGACCATGGAAGCAATTCCCTTGGTCACATAACTCTTTTTGGCCTTGCTGATCATTTCATTAATCAATTTGAGGCTTTCCTGTTCAGTCAGTTGATTTTCTGCTTCCATGCTGATTGTTTTGAATGAAATGAGAGGGAAACGCCTGCAAACAGACGTTTCCCCCGGTAGTATTTATTTGGCACATTCGGTCATAAGCTGGTTTACCCTGTCCTTTCCCCAGGTGGGATAAAGTTCTCCTGCTGGTTTGAAAGTGACGAATTTATCCAGCGCGGTCTGCAAAACCGGTTTTGCGGTAGCGCAGCCACCCCCAAACTGTTCAGGGGTATAACGCAACCCCTGCCCCTTCAGCAGGTAAGGCCTTGGGTTAGTTGGATCCTGTTCTATTGAATTGTCCAGGTTGGTCCCGCTCTCAGCACCGTATTCCATATACCGTTGCATCGGATTCACCATCATATGGCAGCTTGCGATCATGCTTTTGATGCAGGAGATCTCCGAATTCTTAGGGGCCAGGGAATCTGCTTTATGGATCAGTTCAGCTGCCTTGTCGGCAATACCATCCACTTTATCCTTGTCCTGCTCCATGAATCCATAATTCACCTGGCATAAGGCGGCATAGTAATACGGCAACCACTGCGTCTTTTCTGCGTTGGCGATGCGCTCGAAGTTGTTGGACAGTCCTAGCAGGGTGGGAGGGTTGCGAAAGCTGGAGTCGATTGCGGCAATGTTCTTTTGCATGGCACTTACATACCGGTCACTTTGAGAAAAGCCGGCAAAGGAACCCAGGATCAATACGGAAAGAAGGAATGATTTTTTCATTATTTATTTTTTTATAGTTGTTTTTGTTTTTGATTCTTCAGTTTCTCATACTCCCGCTCAACGGAATTTACTTTGGGAAAAACATAGGCGGCGGCAAAATGAAAAGCCAGGCCTACACCCCATCCCAGGGTTGTCCAGATAGGCCATGGATAATGGCTCCCGCGCCATACATCAGCGTCCATATTGAGGTTTGAATTCCCCGTAAAATACCAGATGCCCCATAGAAAAAGGTTAACGATGAGATACGCCATGGCATGGGTTTTAAAACTGGCCCTTTTTTGTGCAATCTCCCACAGAGCTGGATCCTTTCCTTCGGGAGGAGTTTGATTGTAAGACATGCTATAAAGTATTTAATATTTAAATGGGGTTTATAAGTTATTGTTTATTGCATCCTGAGTACGGTCGATCCCAAAACTGAAGAAAGCACCGATGAATATGAATCGTTTACTGGGCGCCGTGACCGCCACTTTCCTGGAACCGTCATTAGAATAATTATAATTATACACCTGTTGTTGGCCCAGCACATTGTTAATCCCCAGCACCCATACCAAAAAAGTGCGGGTGTTCTTCTTACCCAGGTTGGGCAGATAATTCACACTGATGCTCATGCTATTGTAATTGATGGTCTTACCCTGATCCGTTATGGTGTATTTGGCCTGGAGCGAATCATAAGCGATGCGGTAATAGGGCCGCCCGGTTGCGAAATTATAACTGAGATTAAACCCTGTCTTCCAGGGTAGTACGAAACGTTTGAATACAAATGATGCGGTATGGTTTGTTGCAAAAGGCGGCTGAATAGCTGTTGGATAATTCAAAAAATCCCGCTTGGTATCCAGGTAGGAATAGGATACCCAGTAATCCACGTTTTTAATGGTCTTCTTATCGCGCCAGAAGAGTTCAATACCCCTGGCATCACCATAACCCGCGTTGTTCGCTGCAATATCCCTCCCGTTATTGTCATAGGCCAATTTATACAGGGCATCATATTTTTTATAGAATGCTTCCAGGCGGAAGGTCTGCAGGTTGCTGAGCTTCTGATATTGCAGGATATAATGCGTGGCCCTGGAATAATCCAGTCCTGCCTGGGGGGGTAAATATTTCCTTTCCGGGTTCTGATAAAAAATACCATAGGCAAAAGAGGCCTGGCTGTTGTCCTTGAATTTATATGCGAATGAAAGCCTGGGGGCAACGTTCCATTTGCCGATGATATCAGAATGCTCCAGGCGGCCCCCGATCTTTGCCGCCAGATTGTTGGTGAGATAAACATCCGTTTCCCCAAAGAAAGCTGCCAGGTTATCCTTTACCGTCTCACTGAAAGTAGTTCCGTTATACAAGGTGTAGCTCGTCTTCTCATTACTGTAAAAATAGTCGCTGCCAAAGCGTATAGCATTCAGGCCGCCCAGTTTGTTCTCCAGTACAAACCGCGCCTGGCCATAGGTTGCTTTATTATTGAGGTTAAAATTCTTAAACGCATAAAAAGAAGGAGTGATGATCACCTGTTTCACATTACCCCCATCCTGCAGCTCATTGATAATATCATCCTTATTGGTGCTGAAACTGATGCCCGTATTAATTTTCCATCCCTTGCCGATGTTCTCTTTCCAGTTGATGTTCTGATAGGTATTCAGGTTGTCGATAATAAATGCATCTTTCAGCACGGCCGAATCAATATCGCTGTCTCTGAATCCGGTTTTATTGGAGCTGATATATCCGTAATATTTTATGAACCCTCCGTTCTTTGTCTTGATGCGGAAGTTGGCATCACCCTGGCTGGCGACGGGTCTGTCAAAAAAATCCTGTTTGAATGTATTCAATTTGAAGGCTAGCCAGAGATCCGTATAATTAGCAGATACCCCCCAGGATGAACGTTTATCCTTCGACAGGTGCTGGATCCCTCCACCTACTCCCACCACTGAAAGAGCCAGGTCGGCCTGTGTCCTTTCCGGCAGGTCGTTGCTCTCCAGTAACAGAGCCGCGGAAAGCGCCTGTCCATACAAAGCTGAATACCCGCCTGAGCTGAATACCGTTCCTTTGAACAAAAAAGGGTTGAATCTTCCCCGGGTGGCAATCCCCGGGGTACTGCTGTAAAAGAAATTATTCACCAGGTTGCCATCCATATAGATCTTGGTCTCTGTTGCAGATCCCCCGCGGACGAACAATCCTTCGCTTTCCCCAACCTGTTGGGTTCCCGGCAGCGTCTTGAATGCACTGGTCACATCGCCGTTGGCACTGGGCGTGGTAACAATGTCAAGCGAATTCAGCACCGCTCCTTTGTTCCGGTCACTCGCTACAAATGAACCGGCAGAGATCACCACTGCTTTCAATTCGGTAATGAGTTCTTTTATGGATACATTGACCAATAGAGACTGTGCTGTGATATTGATCTTTTGTTCCACCGGAGTATATCCGATGATGCTTACCAATAATATCTGCTCACCTTTCTCTGAAGTGATGAAGGAATAGTGTCCGGCAGAATCAGAAGTGGCCCCGTCATAACTGTTTTTAATAGATATGCTGGCCCCGGCTACATGTTTATTCTTCGTATCCGTGATGTGACCACTGATCCTGACCTGGCCCTTTGCACAGATCATGGGTATTGTTGCTAATATGAGTAAAAAAAAATTCATATTTTTAAATACAATACATTATGATAGTATTTGTTAGAACAATGTTAAAACCATTAAAATAGGTTAACAACTAGTCTTATTATACTATAAGAAAATATAGCTATCAATATTCAAATTAAGGCTCACATTAAAATTTTATTGGCC
>JANYAL010000124.1 GCA_025361325.1 Bacteroidota bacterium | reverse complement strand
AAATATATTCGGCAAACCCAATGCCGGTAAGAGCACGCTTCTGAATGCACTGATGGGAGAGAAGATGGCCATTGTTTCGCATAAGGTACAAACCACCCGGCACCGTATCAAGACCATACTTACTGAAAAGGACTACCAGATCATCCTCTCGGATACACCCGGAATAATAGAACCGAAATATAAATTGCATGAAAAAATGATGCAGGCTGTTAAGGCAAGCTTGGAGGATGCTGATGTAGCATTGCTGATCACGGATGTAAGGGAGAACACGGCAGAGAGCCATGTCATATTTTCCGGGCTGCATCTGAAGGTGCCGGCCATTGTGATACTGAACAAGTCAGATACCGTAAATGCCGAACAACTCAAAACGACTGCTACATTCTTCAAACAACAACCTTATTGCAAAGAAGTAGTTGCCCTGTCGGCCCTGAAACATACAGGCATAGATCTGTTGTTAGATCGCATACTGTATTATTTACCGGAAGGACAACCTTTTTATGAAGGAGATGACCTGAGCGATATGCCCACCAAATTCTTTGTAGGAGAAATGGTTCGGGAAAAGATATTCCTGCTGTATGGCGAGGAGATACCTTATCATACTACCGTGCTGGTACAGGAGTTCAAGGAGAAGACCACCCTTACCAAGATAAGTGCGGAGATCATTGTGCAGCGGGAGACCCAGAAAGGAATCATACTGGGGGAAGCTGGCTCTATGATCAAAAAGCTGGGAATGCTTGCCCGTATGGACATTGAAGCTTTCCTGGGCCGTAAGGTCTTCCTGGAATTATTTGTAAAGGTGAAACCCAAATGGAGGGATAATGAAATGCAGTTAAAGGAGTACGGGTATTGAACCTCCTCCGTCCCCTGAAGGGGGAACCTGGTGGCATAATCATGATTCAATCCCATGCTTTAAATGAAATTTTTTATGCAAGTAGTAATCGGATCAAATCATAATCTTTAAAATTAAGTTCCCCTTTAGGGGACAAGTATATGAGTTTCACCATAGCAATAACTGGCAGGCCTAATGTGGGCAAAAGCACTTTCTTCAACCGTTTGCTGGAGCAGCGTAAAGCCATCGTTGATGACGTAAGCGGCGTAACACGCGACCGCCAGTATGGTGTAGCGGAATGGGCGGGCAAGAGTTTCAATGTGATCGATACCGGTGGCTTTGTGCCCCACAGTGATGATGTGTTTGAAAGAGAGATACGCAAGCAGGTGATGATCGCGGTAGAAGAGGCCAATACCATCATTTTTATGGTAGATGCGGCAACCGGAATAACGGAACTCGATAATGCCATGGCCGATATGCTGCGGCGGAGCACTAAACCTGTCTTTCTGGTTGTGAATAAGGTGGACAACCATGAACGTCTGCTGGAGGCCAGCGAATTCTACAGCCTGGGTTTTGAAAACATATTCTTTATTTCCTCCATCAGCGGAAGCGGTACCGGTGAGATACTGGATGCGTTGACGGCCCTCATCAGTGATAAGGATTCTGAAGAGGCTTCTGAGGTGCATGAACTTCCGCGATTTGCCATCATAGGGCAACCCAATACCGGCAAATCCTCCCTGCTGAATGCATTGATCGGCAAGGAAAGAACAATCGTCAGTGATATAGCCGGAACCACCCGGGATACCATCGATACCCACTATAATCTGTTTAGCAAGGAATTCATCCTGGTGGATACAGCCGGAATACGACGAAAGACCAAGGTGCACGAGGACCTGGAATTCTATTCCGTTATCAGGGCCATTAAGGCAGTAGACGAGGCAGATATCTGTATGCTGATGCTGGATGCCGGCAAGGGTATTACGGCACAGGACCTGTCCATATTTGCACTGGCGGTAAAAAAGGGGAAAGGCATTGTGGTGCTGGTGAATAAGTGGGACCTGGTAGCGGACAAGCGTACGAACACCGCCAAGGATTATGAGAAGGACCTGAAGCAAAGACTGGCCCCTTTTACCGATGTGCCCGTCATCTTCATATCCGTGACCGAAAAACAACGCATCTTTAAATCCATAGAGGCTGCACTTGAAGTGTATGAGAACCGTCACC
>JANYAL010000097.1 GCA_025361325.1 Bacteroidota bacterium | reverse complement strand
CTGCCCATTTTTTTCAGGTGCATGGCATGTGAAGCGATGGCATGACGCATTTTTGGGAATTCGATATATTTTATAACATACTCAGCGCAGGTTTGCTTGATAATCTTGCTGATGGCAGGGTAGTGTATATGTGAAACCTTGGGGAACAGGTGGTGTTCAATCTGGAAATTCAATCCGCCCACCAGCCAGGAGATCAGCCTGTTCTTAGTGGCAAAGTTAGCCGTGGTCTGCACCTGGTGAATGGCCCATTCATTTTCAATGGTGTTGATATCACCCAAGGGAACCGGGAAAGTGGTTTCTTCCACGGTATGAGCCAATTGGAACACCACGCTTAATACGAACCCTGCAACCATGCTGATGATGAGGAAACCCACCAGCCAGTGGAGGAATCCCACCATCCAGATCGGCAATACGATCATCATGAAATAATAGCCCGCTTTTGCCACCCAAAAGGCAATGTGTTCGAACCTGCTCATCTTTTTAATAGGCACACTGCCTACCTTCTTGCTGAAATATTTCTTGTAGTCTGTAGCAAATACCCAGATGATCAGTAGCAGGGTATAGAGGAACCATACATAGATATGCTGGAATCGGTGGATCTTATATTTCTTTTGCGTGGCACACATGCGCAGCATAGGTTTGATCTCAATGTCATCATCTACGCCGTCAATATTGGTATAGGTATGGTGAATGATGTTGTGCTTGTTATTCCACATGATGCCGCTGGCCCCCAGGGCATTCACGGAAAAAGCGGCCATCTTATTCCAGAATTTACTGTTGCTGAAACTGCCGTGTCCGCCATCGTGCATCACATTGAATCCAATGGCGGCAGTGAGGCCACCCATAAAAACACATTCAAGGATAGATACCCATACAGGTGCGTGAAAGAATATCACATGCACATAAAGGGTAACATACGAGGACCAGAGCAGGACTGCTTTGAAATACAGGCCTAAATTACCTGTGGAGTTCTTTTTTGCCTTGGCAAAATAGTCGTTCACCCTTCCTTTGAGTTCCTGGTAGAAGGTTGAACCGCTGATGTTCATGAATTTGGGAGTAGCCATATCTATATTGTTTATTCCACAAATGATATCGAATTACAAGCGTTCACTTATCGGGTCAAGTGAAAATGTCTCCGACATTTATTTGGTTAAGTATTATATTTTATCAATGCATCAAAATTACGAATACCAATCTGTTTCTGTGAAATAAATCCTTCCGCATATTTCACCCCAATCATCTTGCCGAACCATTTATGCCGGTACACCACACTGTCCAGAAAATCAGGTGTAGAAATATAGGTCTGCGGCCCCTCCATCCCTTCCTGGTGAAACTGAGTGGAAAAAGCCCTTATGGCCTCCAGTTTCTGTTCAAATACCTCTGTTATATCCACTACAAAATCTGGGTTTAGAAATCTGTCCTGTATATAGTGCAGTACATATTTAGACCTCCAGGCCTCCTGGGCAATACCATCGTCTGTTGTCTCTATTTTCTGGAGTCCGGATAAAAAGGAAGCGTCTTCTACCAGTTTTGCAGATCTCCCGTGATCGGGATGCCGGTCTGCAGTAGCGTTACAAAGAATGATCTCTGGTTGATAACGCCTCAGCGTTGTTATTATTTTACGTTGATTGGTCTCATCATTCAAAAAGAAACCGTCTGCCATATTCAGGTTCTCCCGGAACTCCACACCCAATATCCTGGCAGCATGCGCAGCTTCCTGTTTCCTTGTTTCCCCATCTCCCCGTGTACCCAGTTCTCCTGCCGTAAGGTCAACGATACCCGTCTTCTTCCCATTCTTTTTCTCTACCAGCAGTACACCGGCACAACTTAATTCCACATCATCGGGGTGTACACCAAAAGCGATTATGTCTAACTTCATTCATTAAAAATATCACCTGTAAGGTACAACTTTTTACAGTAGGAATGTTGGAAGCGGCCTGTAATTGTGGTGATGTTAACTTTTTAGTTAATGGTTAATAGAACATTGTTCATAGTTGCCAGCCCCGTACCCAAAAGGTAATCAGTATGCCAGGTACAAAACAACCCGCAAGGTGTGATCCATGAACAGAAAATCTTCAACTCTTAAACCCATACATCCTTTGCACCTCCCGCACAATCTGCTCTATTTCCGAATCCTCGCCGCGGGAGTCATAGGGCTGCTTTAAACTGGTGCTGAAGAAGAAGGCCACAGTCTGGTAAAAACGGGCTACGAGCCCCCCCTTATATACCTTAATAATTTCGTAACAGTTATTGCCGGTCTCCCGGTTAATCAGTTTCATCAGTACCTTTCCCTGGTAAATGGAGAGGTTGGTGAGGGGGTCGGTGAATTCTTTTTTAAGATCCTTTTCCCTGGTCTTGATATAATCCTTACGCTGTGTGGAGGTTTTCATATTAACCATCCTGGCATTCATGTCATTCAATACCGCCCCTGCACGCCTGGCATAGGGGTAGGTGACATATACAGCATTCCTCAGTCTGTTCCATTTGGCCCTGGCACTCATCCTTGCCTCACTGATATAGGCATAGAGAAATACATACGGCAGGGTCCTGGCTTCCATCGTATCGCCGTTGTAAACCACAGCCGTGCGTAGCAACGTGTCATGTATGCCATATTGCTGGGCATATACCTTCCCTTGTACTGCCGAAAGCAGCAAAATAACTGGTATGATAACCCAGTTGGGAAACAGTTTCACCCCGGATAAATGCATGATGTAAATTTACAGTATCCTTTTATCTGTTAATACCTTCAGATGCTTAAAGTAACCATAAAGTTCGCTGCCGGGTTGATCTTTTTACTACTGGTTTCCTGTCATTCTGGTGATTTTGACCATGCGGATGACAAACAAAGGCATATTGAGGATTCACTTTCCGAGAAGCGGATCGACTCTGCTTACAGCGCCATTAAACAAAACTGCGACAGCCTGATGGTACAACGGATCCCCCGCATGCTTGAGTTTCTTACTAAAAAGGATACAACCGCCGTTTATAAATGTCTGGATACCAGTTCCCGTTACACAGACCCGGATAAGAAACTGGAAAAAGTGGTCAGGCTGCTGAAAGCGGATTGTGATTCTAATTTGCTAAGAGAAACATATAGAAGATGGCGGCTCCTGCAAGTACCAGCACGGCACGTGTATAAAAGGAAGAAAGCTTTGCACGGCGGGCAGCACTCATGATCAGCCCGATGGCCATGATCACCAGCCCTAACCAGACAAGGTTGATATACGGAAAGATATAGGCCTTCAGGGTGATAAAATCAATGATCTGGTCCGATTGCCTGATACCCAGTTTGATCCTCCGGTTATCTGTAACACCCGCGAATTTGATGTACAGGTTCTGTGCATACACTGTATCATCCACCATGTTCAGCCCAATACTGTCTACCATCAGTAAAGGAGAGGCCCTGTAATGCATGCTGTCCTTGCCGAATAGGGTGATATCTGCCATCAGTGCAGCATCCGTGGGCTTAAAATGATATTTCTCATTCGAGGGGTTCTTGACTACGCCGTTGAGTACCAGGTAACCATTATTATAGTAAGCCGTATCGCCTGTAGCCATTTCATGGACAATGAATCGCGAAGTGTCTGTACTGTTGTACGCATCACTTACCACATAACTGATATAGGTGAAGATATCCCTGTTCAGGTAGTTCTTGGTATCGGGGTTACTGCTCATGTTATTGTCCTTCATGAGGTACACATCCGGCCAGAGATTAAAATGTTCCAGTGTATTCTTTGTAACCGGGTCCTTTCTTTCAAACTGCACCTGGTAAAATTTCCTACCTTTTTCTTTGCCTGCGGAATCCCGGAGATAGGTCACTTCATAAGGGCCCATGCTTGCAGGTACCTGGCGAACCAGTGTAAGGTTCTCCGTGGGATCATCCTGTTTCTTGGTCATGGGATCCTTGGATGCCGGCAGGTTGATGCCATTGGCCCCGCTGTTACTGATGACCTTTTTATTGGCAGAAGAGAGCAATATACCTACCAGCAGCAAGGCAAAACCCGCGTGGGCAACAGAAGCGCCTGCCGACTTCATTTTTCCATGCAGCACAATAAAGATATAAGCAGCATTGGAAACCAATGCATAAATGGCTGCAAACAGGGCAACATAGATGGCTCCCAGGAAACCTGCCCCCTGCCTGTAATAGGTTATTGGGTAAAATATGACCAGCAATGCAGTGATCAACGCTGCGATGAGGGTGGGCAGGGCGATCTTTTTGAGGATGGAAGTACCCGGACTGCCCTTATACTTGAAATACTGTGTAACCGCACTCAGCAGTCCGATGATGATGGCCACCAGGATGATCAATTTATTATACGAGAACTCAACATCCTCAGCCGGGGCTATTTTTGTTCCAAAGATCTTATTATAAACGGGTACCGAGGTCTTGGCAATGATGAACATAGCCCCCAGGAAAATAACCACCGATCCTATGAACATCCAGAACTCCCTTGAATCCATCCGCTCTTCTTTTAATTCGGTCGGGATCCTTTTTAAGTGGACAAGGAATAAGGTTAAAGCGGATAAAGTAAATACACCAACAAAACTCAATATCATGATATTCATGGCATTACCTGCTTCTGTGAAAGCATGAACTGAAGTATCACCGAGGATACCCGTCCGGGTCAGGAAAGTAGAATACAGTATGAAAATGAAGGTAAGGAAGGCAAATAGATAGCTTGCTCTCAGCGAGTTGCCGGTGGCCTTATAAATTACCATGGTATGCATCCCGGCCACCAGTATCAACCAGGGTACCAGGGAGGCGTTCTCCACCGGATCCCAGCCCCAGTAGCCGCCAAAGGTCAGGGATTCATAGGCCCATTTACCACCCATCATGATACCCGTACCTAACACACAGGCGCTTATCAGTGCCCAGGGTAATGCGGGTTGTATCCATTCACCAAAACGTTTGGTTTGGATGCCTGCATAGGCATAGGAAAAGGGAATAATGGTGGAGGCAAAGCCCAGGAACAAAATAGGCGGGTGGATGACCATCCAGTAATTACGCAAAAGAACATTCAAACCGATACCGTCCTTGATGAAGGTCAGGTAATTGGGCATGCTGAATATGGGGCCTTCTATTTCATTACGGGTAAGTGTGAAGGGACTGCTGCCGATTCGTTCCCCGAAAAAATAGATACCCAGTATCATCATCAGTAAAAAGAACTGGGCCAGGCTTACCACCGACATCACCGGTGCCTCCCAGTCCTTACTCTTACGTATAAGGATCATGCCGAGTACCGAATGCCAAATGGTCCAGAGTAAAAAAGAGCCTTCCTGTCCTTCCCAGATACAGGCCAGCAGGTATTTAGGTTCCAGCTCAAGTGACGCATGCTTATAGGCATACATGTATTCGAAATAATGATGCGAGCAGATATAGAAGATAGTGATGAAAACACCCATCACCGCAAATACCTGTGTTCTGAAACTGATCCGCGCAAAACGTATCCAGGAGGCTTTTAAGAGCGTATCAGCAGTACGGCTGGCAGTGAAATAACCAATGGTGGAGAGGATGGAAGCCACAAAGGCAAGCAGTACAAAGAAATGTCCTATCTGTCCGGGTAGTAAGTGTTCGCCTTCAAAATGCATGGAACTTCAATATTTAGTTGCTGTCGGGGGGGATTCGTTCATGGTTTATAGTTCTGGTTTCTTAGTGAACACCCCTGTAAATGAGAAGTACTCAGATAGCCGACAACTGTTCATCGAATCAATAATCCGCTTACATGGTATCTGTTTCATCTTACCAGCAAGTGCATGCATGTACCATCTGCACCTCTAACCCGGTAGATTTGATATCGTCTTCTCCAACTCCTTTTTATCATCCTTGTATTTGCTGGGGCATTTCAGCAGGATATCATTGCACTCAAAATGATCACTTGTCATCTTCCCCTTCATTACAATACGTTCGCTCTTCTCCAGGTCGGTGGGTTTGCTGTTACGGAAGATCACTTTGGTGCGCCCGCCCAGGCTGTCTGTCGCATAAAAGCTAAGATAGTTTGGGTTCTTCACCGGGTCGTATTCTATGGGCTGCGACCTGTCGATCTTCGCGATCAGGTGCACGAATTTACCGGGGTTCTGCTGAGCCGAACCGATCGTGTCGTATGTTGAAAAATCGCCGGCGGAGAATACGATAAGGCCAACGATCATAGCAGCGATGGCGATCAGTAAGATGATATGTGTTCGCTTCATAATTAATGAAATCAGATGCAAAGTTAACTTAAAACAGGTGTAATCAGGAGCCGAAGTTTTCTTTTTAATTAACCTTCACAAATTATTTGACCATCAACTATCTTTGCAGCCATTTTACAAACTGTCATGAACGATCTCTCCCAATTTGACCCCAATTCCGTTGGCAATACCAACAACAATATTTTTGGTTTACCTTTTTCTGAAGAAGAAGCCAGGCTGGTGATATTACCCATACCCTGGGAAGTGACGGTAAGCTATTCAGCCGGAACGGCAAGGGCACCGGAACATGTATTTCACGCCAGTATGCAGGTAGACCTTTCTGATCCTGATTTTCCGGATGCCTGGAAACAGGGATTCTTTATGCGGCCCTCCGACAAGAAGATCCTGATGAAAAGCGATTACCTGCGCAAGGAGGCTGAACTTTATATCAATTACATCTCCCAGGGAGAAGTGGTGGCAGACAATAAGTTCATGTGCAAATCACTCAAAGACATCAATGAAGGAAGTGTGTTCCTGAATAACTGGGTATATGAACAAACCAGGGACCTGCTCGGCCAGGGGAAACTGGTAGCACTGCTGGGCGGCGATCACAGCACCCCCTTAGGTTTCTTCAAGGCCATCGGGGAGCAGGAAGGGGCCTACGGGATCCTGCAGATAGACGCGCATTGCGACCTTAGGAATGGTTATGAAGGGTTCAATTATTCACATGCTTCCGTCATGTATAACGCGCTCGCAGCGTTCCATGACCTGAAAAAGCTGGTACAGGTAGGTATCCGGGATTATTGCGAAGAAGAACTTGACTATATCAATAAATCGGAGGGGAGGGTGAAGACCTTCTTCGACAGCGACATCAAAGAACGCCTGTACGAAGGGGAAAGCTGGAAACAGATCGCAGATGATATCATCAGCCAGCTGCCTGATAAGGTCTTTATCAGTTTCGACATCGACGGGCTCGACCCCAAACTCTGTCCGCATACCGGAACGCCCGTACAGGGGGGCTTCGAGACCGACCAGGTCTTCTACCTTTTCAAAAGACTTGTCGCCAGCGGACGCAAATTGATTGGATTCGACATCAATGAAATAGGCATTAGCCACAACCAGTGGGACGAGAACGTGGGTGCACGCTGCCTGTTCAGGTTATGTAATCTGCTCATTGCCTCAAACCCCCGGTAGCTGGAATCTTTTACCATCATACTGAAGAATGACAGGATCAGGTCGTATAACCTCCTTGGACTGTTCCTTGTTCTCCTGAACGGCCTTTATTCTCTTTACTTTTTCAGATCAGTCATACAGGAAGGGAATTATGTTGCCCCGGCCGGGGGCATCCTGGTATCTGTGATCGGTCTTGCTGTGAACGCAGCAAGCAGCACCAGCAACCGCAATCCTCCTGTACCTTTTTATGTGCTGTATATCCTGTTTGTTTTGCAATGGGTCCTCCTGTTCAATTACGGGGCAGTGGCCTCATTTGCTTTGCTGGCCTATTTTGATAAGGCGACAAGGCAAAAACCCCTGGTGAAATTGGATGCAGACAAGATCATATTAACCGCATTTCCCAACAGGAGGGTTGAATGGAAGGACTTGAACAACCTGATCCTGAAAGATCATATACTAACGATCGATTTCAGGAACGACAAACTGCTGCAAACGGAGATATCCGCCGAAAGCTTTGGGGTAGATGAAAGCGTGTTCAATTCGTTTTGTGCAGACCGCCTCAAAGATGGGGGTACCATGCATTAAGCGGATGGATTCGGGCTAAGCGCAACGGGCTATAGGCGGGGATTCATTAAATAATTGTTTGCAGTAAGCAAAAGACCAGCTAAGATAAATACAACCTAAAAATTGAAGGACTCCTGCAAATAGACGATTTTTGCCGGAAGCACAAAGCTCAAAGCGCGCAGCTATATTACGTATGACTTCACCTTTCATTCTTTTCTCCGATGGCCAGGGAAATATCTTTGAAGATACTTCGCTGTACGTGACCGGCCGCAGCGGTTGGGATGCTGTACCCGTTCCTGCGGAGGACTGGATCAAATTACCTTCCGGGGGAAACCTGTATGAGCTCCCCGGGCGCAGGGGCATCGGTATAGATGTTAAAACTGGCACAATGCGCCTCTGCGAGAAGGGATGGGCCGTAGCAGCTTTTATTCCTCCTGCCCATACGGGCCTGTATATGGCAGCCTATGAAACGATGAAGGATGCACCTACCTTGCCCCTTTTCTGTTATACCGCAGCCGGATGGCTGGCAGGTGAGTTCTATGTGCCTGCTGTACGCATTGAACCCGATATACGGCAAGAGTGCGAGGGCTATGATGATGAACAGATCAAAGCGGGTACAGAACAGCTCTTAAAAGCCTATCCCCATAACCGCCTGGTGAAGCACCTGATGGAGAACTGTTGTATGACCTATCATTGTCCGGCTGCCCGCAATTTCGCCATGGGCCGCTGGGAATGCCCCGTACCTTCATCACCTGCCTGCAATGCCAACTGTATCGGCTGCATTTCCTTTCAGCCGGTAGAAGAGTCCATCGTAAGCACACAGGACCGGCTGACCTTTAAACCCACAGCCGAAGAGATCGTGGAGTTCACCGTGCCCCACCTGGAAACGGCTCCCTTTCCCATCATCAGTTTCGGGCAGGGCTGCGAAGGGGAACCCCTGCTCATGTGGGAGACCATCCGGGACAGCATCATCGATATCCGTAAACATACCACCCGTGGAAGTCTCAATATCAATACCAATGGCAGCAAACCCGAAGCCGTTAGGGCGCTCTGCGAAGCCGGACTGAACAGCATGCGGGTTAGCACCAACTCGGCACGGGAATATATCTATACCCCTTACTACAGGCCAAATAACTATACATTCAGCGACCTGCTGGAAAGCCTGAAGATCGTACAGGGTTTCGGGGGCTGGACAAGCATCAACTATTTTGTGTTCCCGGGCATGACAGACAGCATCGAAGAATACGAGGCCCTGCGCAAACTCATCATCGACACCGGCCTCTGTATGATCCAGTGGCGTAATTTCAATATCGACCCCGACTGGTACCTTGGGAAGATTGGTGTTTCAGAAACGGGCGATTGCATGGGTGTAAAACAGATGATGGAGTTGATACGGGAAGAGTTCCCAAATCTTAAATTCGGTTATTTTAACCCTTCTATAGAAAGGATCAAAGGGGATTTTGAGAAAGACTTTGCACATTGACCCAACTCAAATTGATTTCTTATTCCATCATGGAAATATACTTTATCCCGATTCAGTAAACCTGGTCAGCCTGCAATTGGTGAGAGCCTGGATATACTCCTACAAAGATATCCTGAAAGTGGAACCGGTAAGGTCTATGGCAAAGTTACAGTATATAACAGGTTATCGCCACGAAGGATATTCAGTTCAGCGGGGTCCTGCGTAGTGGTGCGTACCACAAATGCTCAGTGCAGTACAGGCAGTACCGCTTGGACCTTCATCTGAATCGCCAGTTGTGCCGGCGTTTTATCTGCTCACGGGCAGTGGAGGCAAAAATGAGCAGGAGGGAAAGGATGGAAGATCTCACTGGGCCTCCCGCTTAATTTTTTATCATGGTCAGCATCATCTTGAATCTTTCTTTTGCCAGGAGTGCATGCGGGATATCCGCAGGTAAAATGATGCTTTCCCCCGCCCTTACCGTACAGGGCACACCACCAATTGTTATTTCCACGCTGCCGTCCAGTACCTGCACCAGCGCTTCATGGGGGGAACTGTGTTCGCTCAGCCCTTCCTCCATGTCGAAGGCGAACAGACTGATATTGCCCGACGGCTTTTTGATAATAGTGCGACTAACTACTGCATGGTCAGCATAGTCAATACGGTCAGCCGGAATAAAAGCTCTCTGGATTTCATTTTTATTGCTCATAGTAGGGATTGAATAGTGACTAAATATATTTTACCGGGACTTTACTTTCCTATAAAGATTGAATTGTGAAGCAGTACAGATCCATTGAAGGTGCTCAATTCTCCCGGATACTACCAGGACCATTTATTTAAACATAACAGGTGCAAATACGCTGCCGGCAGCCATGCGAAAAATACCTTTAACTGTTCATCAAGGGCACTAACCCGTGTTTAAGGAACACTTCTTTCAGCCTTACCATATCCGGCGGGCCCCCTGTATTAACGATCTATGCCACTTCTTTGAAATAGGTTGGGCCTATAAGTCCGGGTGTAGCCACTGCCAATGCTTTGGCATCTTGCTGTCCGTCATTGGTAAAGCCGTGGGTAATACCCCGCGGGATAAAGCATAATTGCCCCGGTGAGATATCCAGCTTCTGGTGGCCGATGGTGAACGTCATGGTGCCTTGCAACCCGTAGATCACTTCATTATATTTTTCGTGATAGTGGGGGACCGGTACTTTTGCACCAGCAGGAACAAAAAACTCAAACATAGTTAGTTCCCCGTTTGTGTCAGCTGATTCCAGCAGGAATCTGATCTCAAGTTGTCCTATTCGAATGATCTCCTGGTTTGACTGCATGGTAAAAGGTTTGATATGTTAAAGTGTTGAATGCCCTAATTGTTTGCCAGATCTTTATCGGGCAGTATCATTCTGTTTAGCCCGGTGTTCTGCTCAATGATAATCCTAAGTTAGGAAAAATACTAAAAAAATCTGCCTGTGTCAGGTAGTTCAGATAGCGGCGTTCACTGTGGGCAGTGGCTGGCTTGCTAATGAAGGGAAAACACTCAATGGCGAAACCATAAAAATACTGTAGTGAACTGGTCAAGCCAGGGATACTGCAAAACAACGTAAGGCGCAGATGAAAATTATGCTATTTTCAGAATAGAATCAATGGAAAGATCTTCATCGATTAATGGCCAATGAATCCCGTAACCAGATGGGGAGATGGTAAAAAGATTTCTCTGAATTTCATTTGCAGGTTCTAATTTCTTCGAAATCCGTGCAAGAGGAAGTTTAATCAATTTGCCGTCAATTGATAAGTATAATAAATTCTGCTCAAAACTAACTTTCCCGATAATGTGATTTACTATCATTATAGTTAATTATTAAAATAAGTGTTCCAGGATTCCACAATGAGATCGAAATGCTGATAGATGATCTTCTTGATTTCTTTTCTAGCAGTTGGATTTAAATTAAATGAAAATGCCTCCTTAATTTCAATCTCATCGGTGAGTAACTAATACAAGCCCAACTTGCATAAAACCAGGAATTAGCGGAACTAAGTTTTTGAAGGACACCACTTTGTCAAAACACCCACACTAAACCAGGTATTTCACCAGGTAATACTTTTCAAATTATTTTTGTTTTTCTCCTGCTAAATTAGTCCCTTACTGAAATTCATTTCCAAGTTTATTGAATTAAACGAATTAGTAATAATCAATATTTATACAATGCTGAGCCCTTTGCTGACGCCCGGGGGCAGATTTTGATATGATGAGATTCATGAGATGAAGGGGTCTGCCGGTACTCAGCAAGCTGACTTGTTGCGACCAGGGTGCTACCATCTGTGTTAATCAACACAGATGGTAG
>JANYAL010000095.1 GCA_025361325.1 Bacteroidota bacterium | reverse complement strand
GATGCCAATAGATCCGGTGCCGATGGAATAGAAATAATAATACAGTGCATTCGTCTTTTCGAACCTCGGGTCGTCTTTTTCACCTATTTTTTTACGGAACCTTATCATGTCTTCCAGGTCTTTTCCTGTATAAGTTGTTTCAGAAAATCCTTCTGCACCCCTGATCTGCTTTATCTGCTTTTCAATCAAAGGATGTATATCGTAGGTTAAATGATTAATACTTTCACCGATCTCATCCGAATAATCATAATTCACAAAGGTTTCTTTTTCATCATCGTGGATATTGATCATGGCATTTCTGATCTCCGCAAATCCCAAATTGTGCAGTTCTGCATAAATTACCTGGCAGATACCAGTCAGGTCTTCGGGTTTGCGCATGGCCATGGCTTCCGCCCTTACCCGTTCGAGGGAAGTTTCTAACTGAGCTTCTTTTGCCTGGGCCTCCGCTTTGGCTATGTCGGTATAACGCTGGTGAGAAAGATGAAAAACATTCCTGAACCGGTGTAATATGTTCAGTTTTTCTGCTGAAATGCGGCTATACGTTGAAATACCAATACTTCCCGGACCACTCGAGTATTTATAATAGTATAAAGCCTCCAGACCATTCAGCCGGGGATCTTCCACTTCACCATTGTCTCTTCTGAATTTTTTCCAGGCTTCCAGTTGCTCTCCTTTTACTGTAATTTCTGAAAATGCTTCCCCCGATCTCCTGATGTCTTTTATATATTTTTCAATCACCGGATTTCCGCTGTAGGGGATCTTTGAACTGGTTCCTCCGGTAAATTCAGAGTAATCGTAATCAATAAAATAATTTTCTTCATCCACAAAAGTGTCGATCAGTGTATTTCTGAGTTCGGAAAATTCAAGTGCTTGCAGCTCTGCATAAACAGCTTTACATATCTCCATCAGATCATCCTGCTTATGCATACCCATCGCCACAGTTCTTACCCTTTCCAGCGCAGATTCAATTTTCAGTTCCCTGTTCTGCGCTTCAATGGCCTTGCTCTTCTGTTCCAGGTCCTGTATGCTTTCTTCCAGCATGATGGAAAGAGTGTTCTTGTCTCTTTCCGTGCGATCCAGCCTGAACTGAACCATGCTTTGTGCCTTATCGGCCTCTTTTAACGACCTGATCAGCGAATCCTTCTCCGCTTCACCTAACTGAGGATTGTTTTTGATGGCATCTATTATGGCTTGAAGCTGAGGACTCATGGTGATCAGTTAATTTCTTTTAAAATGGCCAGGGAGCAGGTCATGTTATAGAATTCATTTTTACCATCGCCGCCGTTGCCGATCTCTCCGAACGAAAATATACCGATCATAGGCGCATCCCATATTTTATGCAACCGGTCGATCTCCTCACTCATCCAGGGGCCAAAGGCGATCTCCCGTCCCTGGCAGGAGAACAGGATCATGGCATCCGCATCAGACGCTTTTTTACTGAATGCGGTGAATTCATGCACCACATTGTCCACAGCCTCAAACCCGGGGAGTATGGAAAACTTTACCTGAGCGCCCTCCGGTATGCTCCCGGCAAAAACTATTGAACGTTCTTCAGGGTTTGCATACATGATTGTTCGCATTACGAATGAACCATTTTCCCGGAATAACTGTATCTGGAATTGCTGGGTAAGGTTAAGCACATCAACCTGACCATTGAATGATTCATGCTTTTTTCCGCGATACCGCAGAATCAGGTCCAAAGCTGGTTGGTCATCAATCGTATACACGATATTTTCTTTGCTACGGGTGATGTGATGAAATATCCCGAGCGGCTGGCAGCCACCTGTTGCATAACTGGTGATACGGACCTTTTCTTCATTCAGTATCAGTGCCAGTATCCCGTTATATGTGATCTTTCCATTGGTGAAAACAAAGGTCTTCATCGACTGAAAATCACTGGCACCCAGGCCGCCGAAAATTTTAATATCTTTACCTGCTGCCTCCTCTATCCCCCCAATGATCATTTCACCATTGGTTATTACTCCTCCGCTGGCAATGATAAATGCGGGTTGGCCAAATGCCGCTTTACCCGCTTCACCGATAGACCTAGCAATAGCCCTTGTTGTACTATCCCCAGTTTCCCGGAATTCGATCCTGAAATCTCCGGGCCGTATATCCAATAGCATCACTACAACGGATTCCCTGTCATGATCCTCATCAATGAACTGGCCAAATGCTGAGACACCAAATACCGAGATCCCTTTTTCGGAAAATAATGCACTGTACGGTTCGAAATCGAAAGCATTTGGCAGGAAAACGATGGCCAGTGTGGGCGTATAATTGCCAGCCATACTTGCTGTTAATAGTGACCGGAGCTCTTCCGCCGATCTTCCTTTGATGGTTTTTGCTTGCATATAAACGTATTATTTATTCTGTCTGTTGAACTATTCAGGAAGATAATGAACTTTCCTTGCTTTTGTCATTTTCAGGGGCGAGATTTCCGGGGAGATAAACGAATGGTGACTGGTAATATAGGTTTAGATCAGCACTATTCAGTTCAATTGCTTTTCCGGTGCTGATGTATTTTCGTTTAAGCCCCTGGCAGGATCTTTTTCTTCCTGACCAGGTACATGACCAGGTAAATGAACATAAGGGCACCCATGAACAGGGAAACGCCGATCAGTTCTTCTTTCGATAAACTGGATAGCAGCCAGATGATCACGATGGTTGCGATCAGCGGTACTGTGATCCCGCCGGGAATGGTAAATGTCCTTTCAGCAGACACATTTCTTTTATAACGAAGTTTGATCGTTGAAAGCACCACACCCAGGTAGATCATCAGCGTGGCGGCGCTGGACAAAATAATCAGTTGTTTGAACACCCCGAATGTGGCAAAGAAAAAGACCATGGCTGAATACAGGGCAATGGATATATGGGGCGTTATATACTTAGGATGAACCTTCGATAAGCATTTAGGTAGTATCCCATCCCTTCCACCGGCAAACAATACACGGGGAACGGCCAATACCTCCCCGCTGAGTGCACCGAGTATGGAAAATGCGGTGCCCAGCACCACCAGTGTTGTACCCAGTTTCCCGAAAAGGATATTTGCAACAGCAGCAATAGGGGCTTCCTTATGGGCTATTAGCTGGTCTCCCAATATTCCTTGTGTGATGAGCTGTATGGCGATATATAACAATAATACAAAGGAAAGCCCGGTAAGTATACCCAGGGGAACGGTACGCCTGGGATTCCTGAATTCACCGCCATTGGTAACAGCTGTTTCAATGCCCAGGAATGCATAGAACAGGACCAGTGATGAGATGCCGATATTATGCAGGGTGGGCATATGCTTCCATACCAGGTTTGCTGCAGTAATATGCCCCGTTCCAAACCCGATGATCAGTAACAAGGGGATGAGTTTGGCAAACGTGGATATAACAATAAAGCGTACCCCGTACTTCGATCCGCGGATATTGATCCAGGCCAGGCCACCGAAAATGAACAGGAAGAAGATTGGACGACCAGCAGCAGTATCAATGGCTGGGATGAAAAAACCCAGTGTTTTGGCAAGCGCATTGGCCACAGCACCATCGCCCAGTACACAGGACCCGAACCAGAACAGGTTATTAGCCAGGAAACCCGCAAAAGGACCAAAGGCTTCTTCAATATAGGCATAAGTGCCACCGCTCACATTCACTTTACTACCCACTTCGGCAAAACACAGTGCTACCAGGAAGATCAGCGCGCCACAAATAAAGAAGCAGATGATGGCAGAAGCACCCATATGCTCTGCTACCAGTGCAGGCAACACGAATATGCCGGTGCCCACCATCATGTTCACTACTGCGGCTGCCAGTCCGAAAGTGCCGATCTCTCGTTTGAGGTTTTCCTTCATATTGGTAATTCAATACAATTTTCCGGACTAAAGTCTTCACCTCACACAGGTTATTCCAGCTGGTATTCTTTCTGTATGAATGCCAGTGTGGTCTTTGCCCTTTCGAGCTGCCGGGTGAAATTTCCAATCAACGCGGTATTCACTGTCTTCAAATAATGTATATCGCTGATGAAACCCAGTATGGCTGTTTTGTCCTTGGTCTTTAACGGTGGGTTACCCGGCGGCCGGGCAAATTCAATATCATTCAGGATCATCTGGTCGAATACCCTGGTATCGAATAAAATATTCAGGTGGTCAAAGATGCGCTGGACCAGGGATTCCTCCCTTTCCTGTATGTAGTTCATGAACAACTGTTTCTGATCATATGCCAGGATGGTATCTACCACTGCCTGTTTACGTATCAGCCGAAGGTTTCCTGCATTCTTTAGTTGTTGCATGGTAGCATCATTGCTGAAGAAACGATACGGTCGCGGGAGGTACCTCGAAAAATAATATATCTGGGAACCATACTGGTCGGGGTCCGGGCTGCTCAGCATCTCAGTGAGTGAATCCATCTGTGATCGTTGCGTTTCCCGCTGTTTGATCCGTGTATCCAACTGGGTAATATCCTTTTTCAGGTCTTCGCTGAAGGAATGAATGAATTCATTTTCCCGGTGAGATTCCACAATACGTTCGCGCATGTTCTCCACGAAGAAGCCCAGTGTCACGGCCAGGAACAGCATCAGGAACTCAAAGAAATAATGTTTCCACCCATGCCCGGGGGCTTTGTGGAGTTCGTGGGCGTGTACTTCCATTTCTAAAGTTTGCGGTTTGTAGTTTGTTGGTGGTGGTTCTTCAGTATCGGATACAGATTCATCAGCAGGAAGTTTTTCATCCGTAGATTCAATATTCATCGACGTTTCTTCCTGCTTCCCGCCTTTGGGGACATATTCTGTATGTTCTGCTTCGCTCATTTTAGACCGTATTCTCTTTTGATCCATGTTATCTGGTTCAAGGCCTCATTGGGCACCCTCTTGTTATCCACGAAGAAGCCCTGAGTCACCGCAAGGAAAAACATGAAGAACTCAAAGAGGTAGTTCTTCCCTTTTTTGTGGTGCAGTTTGTCTGGTCATGCTTGTTCGTTTAATTACAAATAACTCAGCCACCATTTCTCCTTATGATTTGTTTTATAGTTATCGTACCACTTGCATAGCGGGTACAGGGCCACTACCACACCAATCCATACCAGGTATACTACCCTGAGGCCATAGCCTTCGCCCTGAATAATAAAATTAGGACCGCCACCGGTGTTGTGAAAACCTTCTGCTATACTGTGGCCCCGGCTGAGGAACAATGCCGCACTCACCAGGTGGATCAGGAAGAAGTGGAGGACATAATAAAAGAAAGGAACGCGGCCGTATACACTGATGATCCTCGTGAGCCGGTTCTGTTTGTTCCCCGCAATGGCCATAAACAGGATAGCGGGGCCAATGGTCATGCACATGTATAAAAGGGAAGGTGGGTATTTATGGGTATTGATGAAGGAGAATACCGTGAACAAAGTATCCTTTTGGGAAGACCAGGGATCGGGATCTCCATACACATTGATAGCCCGCAGGGCGATGAACAGCAACACAATACCTGCTCCCAGTTTCAGTAATGTTTGTTTTCTTTTCACTTCATCGTTGTTGTCCATGATCTTTCCGAAACAGTAGCCCGTCATCATCAGTCCCGACCAGGAAAGGAAGGGGTACATGATGCCGAGATAGTGGTTATCCCATAGCCTGAAAAAGCCGCCGGCATGCAGGAAACTGTACCATACAGGGAAAGGACCGGTATGGCCTTTTTCATAAAGATCGAGCAGGTTATGGCCAAATACAATCACCAGGCCCAATGTGAGCAGGGCGGCAAAAGGCAGCCTGATGGCCAGCCCCAGTATAATCATGCTGATGCCGATGGACCAGATGGTCTGAAGCCCGATGAATCCGTAATGAATATCAAAGGAGAAGACGAGGTTAATGATCACCACTTCTACGAATACAAGCCAGATCCCCCTGGTAATTAAGAACCTGCTGAGCTCGGCTTTTGTCTTCCGTAAACCCATCAGGTAGGCCGATGTACCGGCCAGGAATACGAATACCGGGGCACAAAAATGAGTGATCCACCGGGTCATGAAAAGCAGGGGTGTGGTGGTGGCAAAATCAAGCGGGTTGCCACTCATACCATCGATATGGGTGAAGTCACGGGTATGGTCAAGCGCCATGATGATCATGACCAGCCCGCGGAGCAGGTCGATGGAACGAATGCGGGTTCTATTTTCTGACAGCTTATCCATTGTTAAAGTTTGATGCCATTAAGTAAAATATTCAACCAGGAGTTCAGTGATTCACTGAAGGGGGCATGTAGAAACAAAGATGAAGAACAAAGGCTGTTCAACAAGGTTTCAGTAATGCTACCCATCTAGAATTTTTATTCCTGGTTTGTAACAGTTCATGGAATTATTTAGGCTGGTTGGCCTCGTACAGCCTTAAAAAATTACCACCCAGTATCTTGCGGATATCCTTCCTGCTATATCCTCTTTCCAATAATCCTTTGGTGATGAGCGGGAACTTCGTTACGTCATCCAGCTCCTGGGGGAGGGAGTTCACGCCATCGAAATCACTGCCCAGGCCTACATGGTCCACCCCGATCATTCGAACAATATAATCCAGGTGATCGAATATAACCGACAATGGCGGCCGCAGCGCTTTTACTTCTTCCGGATATTTTTCAAAGAGATATTCATTCATAAAATAGGGCTCGGGGTTTATCTTCAGCAGGGAGTCCATCTCGGGCTTATGCTTAGCCGTAAAGGCATCGCTCCTTCTTTCGAAAGCACTGTCCAGGAAACCACTGTAAAAATTAAGGTGTATGACCCCGCCGTTCTTACCTACTGCCCTGATCTGGTCGTCTTTCAGGTTCCTGCGATGCGGGCAAATGCTGTATACGCAGCTGTGCGATACCAGCACCGGTTTCGTGGTGGTATGAATGGCATCCCAAAAGGTTTGTTCGCCCACATGACTCAGGTCCACCAGCATGCCCAGTTCATTCATCCTTTTCACCACCTGCTTCCCGAATTCAGTTAAACCCTTCTTTCTTGTCGAGTCGGGTAAAGTCTCCCCCTTGGGGGGAGATGTAGAGGGGGCCGTACTTTCATCCAGTGCAGAACTGGCCCAATCGGTGCTATTGTTCCAGGTAAGCGTCATATATTTGGCGCCTTTCTTATACAGTGCATCCAGTTTGTTCAGGTCGTTCTCGATCATGTGGCCTCCTTCCACGCCGAACATCACAGCCAGTTTTTTATCTTTTACTGCTCTATAAATCTCTTTCGTGGTAAAGGTTTGCACCATGTCTCTGGGGTTCCTGGTGGTCCAGGCAAGCACTGTATCCATCTCCCGGTTGGCCCAGGCAAAAGGATGGGGCTGGTTGCCATCGCACCAGATGGAGAAGAGCTGCACATCAACACCTCCTTCCTTCATGCGCCGCAGGTCGGAATGTGTTTTATTACGGAGGTCGGCGTCAAAACTCAACCCCCTTTCTATGGCCTTGCTGGGTATGTCATTATGGGTATCTACCAGTATAGAGCCGAAGTGGAGTGTTTTGTAATCCTGGGCATGCATGTTGTTGCCCAAAAGGAAGAACAGGCTGCAGATCAGAACACATATTTTCATTATTAAAGGGGTATATGAATGGATAAGTTAGTAAAAAATATACGGGCACCAAAAATTTATTGTAAAGTGGGGCAGTCTTGAATAATTTCATTAATTTTCTGCACGATTACGCACAGTATCACATTATTACAGTTAACATGAAAACAAACCTCTTCTTTTTTTCCCTGCTCTTTATAGCAGTATCCTGCAATAATTCAGGCAGCGATACCGGAAAATCAACGAATGACAGCTCCGCTGCTAACAAACAAGCGGTTGTAAATACCAACCCGGCAACAGTTACAGCTCCTCAATCCGGAACCACGGTAACGGTAGAGGGCAAAGAGATCAAACTGGGCGGGTCATTGCTGGTAACGAAGGACAAAGACAAACTACAACCGGGCGAAGATTACCTGTGTATCCTAACTGCACCGGGTGGTACGAATAAGGAATCCATGGTCCTCAATTTCCTGCTGGCACTTAAAACAGGTACCTATCCCGTTGTAGGGATGAGCTTCCGTCGCGGCGAAAGTCCACATAATGAAATGTACGGCGGCATACTGGGCGGTAAACCCAAAATGACAGATTACAAAGTGAATATCACCGAATGCAGGGACCTGGGCAGCAATAATATGGGCGGCCACCGCTGGAGCATCAGCGGATATTCTGAGGGACTTGTGATCCCTGCCATGGAGCTGATGCTGATGGACAAGACGAAGAATCATCCCAAAGAGATAAAGCTCGACAAGTGTAGCTTCACCAACCTCAGCTTCGATGACAACTGGGAGGACATGATGCAGCAGGGTATGAAGAAGATGCAGGGGAATAAGTGATCCTGTCACACAAAAAAGCAGGAACACAAATACCGGACAGCAGAACGGGCAGGTTGTGATCAACTATCCGTATCTCAACAATTAATACCTTATCAGATGAAGTATTTCTGGATCAGTATGCTGGTAATATCTGTCGCTCCCGGCTGTAAAGTAATTCGCAACTCCCAGCAGGAGCACCTGGCAGAATTTGCGCATATGGCCATAAAAGTGGCAGATGTGCCCGGGGATATCTATACCCGGTACTATGAGTTGAACCACCAGTACAAGATCCTCAACAGCGCATCGCAGTTCATGGATGCACCTAAAGTAACCGATGCCATCAATGACCTGGAACTGAAAGAAGATGATATTGCAATGGATGACGCCAAGATCCATGCCTTCAGGGTGCAGTACGAGATACTGAAAAAATTCGCAGCACTCCTGATGGCCATGACCGACCCTGTTTACCGCGATAATTTTGTAAAAGAGAAAGACGAATTTGTAACCTCTTTTCAACTGCTCACCAAAAAATGCAATACGCTATTCCCTTCCAGCAAATTACCCTTGTCCCTGGGGGGTCTTGTTGGAAGCATGGTGCAGGAGATAGGCATGCGATCCATCCAGTATATGCAGCGTAAATACCTGATACAGTTGCTGAATGAAGCAGGGCCTTCTTTTACGGCCATCTGCGATTTTTATATAGACGAGCACTCCAGGGAGATCGAACTGCTGTGCAGGAACCTGAAGGAGGAGACGGACCATGCCTTCAGCACCTATGTCAACAACATCAAGAACGATAACCAGTCCGGTAATAACCTGTTGTTGTACCAGGACAGGCTGGTACCCCTGTACCAGAGCTGGCAGGCAAAGGTGAAGATCATAAAACAGCTTTCTGTTAACCAGAAAGAAAGCATGCAAAGGCTGAAAGAGGTCTATACCGCCCTGCAACGGTCTCTGGTAGCAAAAGTCACGCTTAAGGAAATGGTACCCGAGATGGGTACCTTGTACACCTGTTTCGGCAATATCCGGGATGCCTATGAACAATATGGCGATGAGATGAAACGTATACGGGATTCAAGACCAATCAATAATTCCGAAAAATAACAATCCATGAAAAAGTTCATTTTGTATGTAGTGCTTAGCCCTTTTTTACTCCTCAGCTGCAATAACAGCAATGACCGGGCAAGGGAAAGCGATTTAAAGACCAGGGACAGCAGTACGGTGGCCACTGATAACTCCATGACGAGATCAAAGTCCGATACCAAGGGGATCACCATGGGAAATGAACAGGCTGTTCAACAGGCCCTGTGGGCACAGTATGATGCCATCAAAGAGATCCGGAACAGTATACCTGATTCCATCCAAAGCTGCAGGAGTTCAAGAGAGCGGTATTTCTTCAACCAGGCCGACGGTAACCTTGATCATATTCAATCGGATATCCGTAACCGATCCGACAGTATCCTGTTGCAGCAGCTGAAAGTACATACATCCCAATTGTCGGACGTCATCACTTCCAATGAAATGAACCTGAACCGGCTTGATAATTTCACCAAGATACTTAAGCATGTAACATTCGCCATCTATCAAACCATCAACCTGGCCGGTTCCCTGGCATCGAACGGGATGTTGAAAGCAAAGATACCCGCCGCTGAGCCCAACGAAGAAACCAAGGCCGGGAGCCTGGTCACTAAGCCGCGAAAAGGCAAATGAAGACTGAGAAGTCAGCCATCTCTTTGTAACTTCACTCAAATATTATGGCTTGAAATTCCAGTTGAGTTCTTGTCTCCCCCTTTTTGTATTGCTGTTGTTCTCCAACCTGGTAAGCCATGCCCAGTTATGCCAGGGCAGTCTGGGCGATCCCATCGTGAACACCAGTTTTGGTGCAGGTACCAATCCCGGCCCCCCACTTGCTGCGGCCACCACTAATTACCAGTATGTGACCACCGACTGCCCCGTTGACGGCTTCTATACCGTACGGAACAACACCCTCAATTGCTTCGGGAACACCTGGTTTAACATTACGAGCGACCATACCGGCGACCCCGGAGGTTATTTCATGCTGGTGAATGCCTCCATACAGCCCAGCGCCTTTTACCTGGATACGGTACATAATCTTTGTGCCAGTACTACTTTTGAATTTGCCGCCTGGGTCATCAACGTCCTTAATACCACAGCCTGCGGAGGAACTCCGATACTGCCCGATCTCACTTTCCGGATAGAGAAAACGGACGGCACCATCCTGCAATCCTACAACACCAACAGCATACCGGTTTCAAATGTACCTACCTGGAAGCAGTACGGGTTCTTTTTCATTACACCGCCCGGCGTTGCCGATATTGTGCTCCGTATCATCAACAATGCCCCCGGGGGCTGTGGCAACGATCTGGCCCTCGATGATATCACGTTCAGGCCCTGCGGCCCGCAGATCACCCCTTCCATTACAGGGTACCCCTCAAACAGCGTTTCCTATTGTGCGGGTGCGGCCCAGACCTTCCAGCTTAACGCCAGCTTATCGGCAGGGTTCAACAACCCTGCTTATCAGTGGCAGCAGAATTTCAATAACGGGGGGTGGAACGATCTTGCCGGCGACACAACCAGCAACTTTACCACCACCTTTCCTGTGTCCACGCCCCCGGGCTCCTATAAATTCCGTGTGGCCGTTACCGAACAGGGCAATATCAACTCGCTGCAGTGCAGGGTGATATCGGATACCATCAGTATCATCATCAATGCCCCTCCTGTTACTTCGGCAACCAATAACGGCCCCGCCTGTACAAGAGCCTCCCTGCACCTGAATGCCTCAGGCGGCAGCCAGTACTCCTGGACGGGCCCCAATGCGTTCAATTCTGCTATTGCAAACCCGGTAAAGACCAATATACAGTTCGTTGATTCCGGCACCTATTATGTACTGGTAACCAATGCTGCCGGTTGCCAGGCCATGGATTCCACGTTTGTGACCGTCAATCCTTCCCCCACGGCTTCCACCGCTTTCTCCGACACCACGATTTGTGCCGGTAGCAGTGTTACCCTTTCCGGCAATGGGGGCAGCAACTGGTTATGGGTGCCTTCAACGGGTCTCTCCGCTTCAACGATCTTAAACCCGGTAGCCACTCCTGCCGATACCACGCTCTATCTTTTTTATGCGGGCAACCCCTTCGGGTGCAGGGATTCTGCCTTTACCCGGGTGAATATTATCAAAAAGCCGTTGGTTGATGCCGGCCCCGACCGGACCATACTGGCCGGCAATAGTATTCAGCTCAATGGAGCCATTACCGGACAGTATAGTTCCTTTGCCTGGTTTCCCCCACTCTATATTGACAATATACAGGTTCTTAGGCCGGTGGTGACACCGCCCGGCGACATGGACTATATACTTACGGCAACCGCCTTAAACGCCTGCGGCCTTGTATCCGATACCATGCACATCAGGGTTCTTGGTGCTGTTTTCGTCCCCAATGCCTTTACCCCCAACGGCGATGGGCTGAACGATACCTGGAATATTCCCGCCCTCGTAGCATATACCAATTTTCAGCTATTGGTGTTTGACCGTTACGGCGAACTGGTATTCCGATCAGAGAACACCATGAAAGCCTGGGACGGGAAATTCAAGGGGAAGGACCTGCCCGCCGGCGCCTATACCTATATCCTCAACCTCCACAATGGCTTCGACCCCCTGAAGGGAACTGTGCTGCTCATCCGGTAAGGGTTTCTGGATTGCCGGTGATTGGGAGGGGTCAGGATTGGGTCAGGGAGGGGTCAGGGTGCTACCATCTGTGTTGATTA
>JANYAL010000091.1 GCA_025361325.1 Bacteroidota bacterium | reverse complement strand
GTCATCCCAAACGTGTTGTTCTTTTTGGATTCCAGAATACCCGCGATTACCTGGGCAATACCCCCAAAGAATATCCCCATGGCCAGGATCATCGAATTCATTTCAAATATGCCGGCATTGTGAAGATTCAGTAGCACCGTTGTCATGCCAAAGCCAAAAAGGCCCAACGGAGCGGGATTTGCAGAATTGTCTTGGATAGTTATGTTTGACTGGTCCATACAGTATTATTTATTTTGTTAAGGATGTTTTTCAGTCATTGGTTAAGCCAACCTTTCATGTTCAACTGAAAGGTCCACTAAAAATGAGGCTTTTTATTTAAACCTCAAAACTCTTTTCCCCAATTTACGCTACACCTTGTCTTTCGCAGCAAGTTGCTTTACAGAAATCGCCAATTTTAACTACCTTTGCATCGTTCTGCAGAATCCTTAGCAATCTTTCTCCAGATACATTTATATAACCCTAAACTGCTTATTATCATCATTAAAAATCAAACCTTACATACACATGGCAGAAACCTGGAATAAAAAAGAGAGAGAAAAGAAAAAAAAACAGAATAAGAAAGAGAAAGCAGAAAAAAAGCAGGAACGTAAAGAGAGCAGTGCCAACAGTAATGACCTAGGCAGTATGCTGGCCTATATCGATGAAAATGGCAACCTTTCCTCCACCCCCCCCGACCCCCGAAAAAAGATTACCATCAATGCGGAAGACATCGAGATCGGTGTGCCCAAACAGGGCCCTGTGAATCCGGAAGACCTCATCAGAACCGGTATCGTTACTTTCTTCAATGATGCAAAAGGATATGGTTTTATAAAAGACCTGGAGACCCAGGAAAGTGTTTTTGTGCATATCAATTCATTGTCCGAGGCTATCAAGGAGAATAATAAAGTGAGTTTTGAAGTAGAAATGGGTCCCAAAGGAGCCAACGCGGTCAATGTGAAGATGGTGAAATGATCCGTAACGGTTTTACCCTTTACCTTTTCCAATTAATATGTCGCCCCAACAGTAATTTAAAAATACATCCATCAGTAGCTTTTGTAAGCCCCCACCCGGTACCGAAATTGATCTCCCAATCCGGGTGAATATATACAGGCATATACCAGATTTAATATCCAAAGGTTCTGTTCAGGATATGAATCTCCCTGAAAGATATCAGTAAACATCGTGAAGACCATTCCAAAAACTATAAGCCGTTGCAGAAAGGATCACCTGCAACGGCTTATGAAAGAAAATTATTCCTCAATCTGAATATAAAGGATCAGGCAAACTTCCTTTATTATTACTGTACAAGTCTGTACATAAACATAGTTGGTTCACCAATCACGCCCCCGTCCTGCATTAGCTTTTTCAGTTCCGGAGACTGACCTCTTGCCTTTGCCTTGGCCATATCACTAACAGCAAAAACCAGGTATACCATATTGGGATCATCCACACCCCTGGCCAGGCCGCGATCGATCATGCCATTTTCCGCTCTTTTTGCTTTTCCCTCTGCGTCATAAACCTTTAGCCAGGCGTCATAATCCTTCACCTTGTGACTGACCATCATGCGTTCCACAAAGGTTGACTTGGTGGTGTCATTGCGCTGAACATTGATGTAAGAGATGGTGGGTTTGCCAACAACCCCTGCTTTTTCCATGGCTTCCTTCAGGCCTGGTGAACCGGCAAATTCCTTTGCTTTTGCAACATCAGTTACCTTGGAAACAACCACAACATCATTGGAATCCTGCAGACCCCTTCCAATTCCTCCCTTTGTTATTCCATAGGCTTGCCGCATGGAATCATGAGCAAGAAATCCTTCCTTCCATATTGCAAAATCCTTAACATGATGTTCTATGAGCATAACATTGTAGGGGACAAAGACTGGCGTTGTTGTATTCTGAACAACAGAAGAATCTGTTCCTTTCTTATCGTCCTTGTCACCGCCACCGCTGTTACAGGAGAACAACATGACCGCGAGAGAGCCGGCTATGAGCGGCGTAAATAATACAGAGCACTTTTTCATTTGTTTTTTGATTTAAATGATGAATGCGAAAAGTAGAAAAAATAACTGAAAAAGAGAAGAGAATGTCAACTATTTATTTTTACGAAATAAGATCTGCGCCTGTACTATAGTAGCAAACACCTGCATGCAACCCATCGTAATGAAAAGGGCATTGAAGGAAAAATAATGCGCGATGAGTCCTCCACCCACTATAGCTATTCCAGTCACGATCTGTGACTGACCACTGGCCATCCCCCAGGCATAGGCATCATGTTCTTCATGCATATTCGTAGCATAAAGCGCATCCCAGGCTGGCGTTCCAATTGCTTCAGCGATACCCAGTCCGGCCTGCACAAAGAACAATTGCAATGGATTGGAAACAAAGAGGTATCCAAAGGTAAGCAGGGCATTCAGGGCATAACCGGCTACCAGTACCTTATCCTTATACGATTTTTTGTTGATGAGCTTACCTACAAGTATATACATCAACCCGGTCATGATCAGGTACGTGGCCCAGGCCCAGGTGATGTCCAGGATATCACCTCCCACTTTTTCAGCAAAAACACTGAACAAAGGCCCCAGCATACCCTCCCCTAAGTACCATATATTGGCGCCTATAAGCAAAATTCTTGTTGTCTTTGATAACCGCATAAGTTGCTTATAGGTGTGTGTAGTTATTTCTGGAATACAGTAATTTCATATTACGGATCTTACTGGTACACAACAGGGTAATGCCCTGTCCCGGAATTGCAAAGTAATTCAATCTACGTTAAACCGGTAATGATCTGTATCATTTTACAGGATGATATGGTTACGCACAAACCCCGACTGCGCATAACCGGCTGGCTACTACCGGAACCGGTGCGGGAGAGGCGTCTGTAAGACAGTTCAGATGCCCGGCAGGTATTTTTCCAGAATCATAAACTCCAGTGGTTGCAGGTGTTTCCCGGTTAGTCCGTCCTCTATGAAAGGTTTTCGCATACCGGTATCAATATACCCATGGCGCTTGTACCAGCTGATCAGCTCTGCACGGACGGATATCACAGACATATAGATGCAGTTCAGGCGCACCTGCCTGGCATATTCTTCCGATGCAAACAGAATTTTTTTACCAATACCCTTACCCTGCAATTCAGGGTCCACACTAAACATTCCCAGGTACAGCTTTTCTCCCAGGTCCTGGAGGTTTACACAACCGCAGATCGCTCCATCCTCCCCGGTATATTTCAGGAAAACGCTGGTGGGGAGCAACATAATCCGTAAGAGGTTATCCTCATCCGTGCGGGTATCTCCGGCTATCAGAAAGGCTTCGGTGGTCCAGCCCTTTCTGGAGTGCTCTCCCCGGTAAGAACGGTTAAGCAGTACCGTTATAGCTGTAATATCCAAAGGACTGGCAATTTGGATATGGGTATCTGAGAATGGGTTCATGGGTCATCTATCGGTGTCCGGTACAACGGCATTCAAGAGTTGCCTTGATTTAAAAGGTCGTGATCTTATTATTGACCTTACTGGTGATGGTAATGGGAATACTCATACCCATGGCATCGATATTCCCCGTACCGGTAATATTATATTCGTTTTCGATCACCAGGCCCGTGTTCATGTCCAGCTTGATCAGGTTGGTAATCTTACTGTCTGCCTTCATACCCAACTCCTGTCCCATTTGCTCAATGGTACCGGTCATGTTCTGCAACCCGGTAAAGCCGATGGTGGCAATATTCTTATCAATTTGTTTCACCAGGTAGGTACCGGTGATGGATACATTTAGTTTATTGGAATTGGTGATGAGGGAATCGGGCCAGCTGGATCCCGGGGTGAGTTGTTTACCCACCAGGGCAGCCTGTATCATCGGGATAACGGAAGTCATATTATTAGTCATCATCATACCCATGGCGCCGGTTGCTGAATCTACCGACTTGTCCTCATTGATCACTTTGCCGGACGGATCGATGGTTACATTTCTTGGTTTGCCTACCAGCTTATCAAAACCATCTGCCAGCGGGCCCACATTATCCTTCTTTTCACTGTCATAATTCATCTCCTGCCCCATCATGTTGGTATTGGCAGTTATTTTAGAAATGGTACTGACAAGGTCGGTCGCTTTATCCCTTGAATCCTTTACCTCGATCGTTTGAACTGTGGTATTCACAAATTTAGACTCTATATCCTGGCCCATCATCTGGGATACGGAAGTGGATATGGAAACCGTGGTGGCCTCAAATTTCGACCCTTTGTTCAGGACCAGTTTTACCGTCTGGGCATTGGACGCCGTGACCTGCAAAAGAGCAAGGGTTATAATAGAAAGTACAGGTATTATTTTATTCATGTCAAACGTATTTTAATTTTGAAGGGCAAAGATATTTTTTTTAACATAGAAACACGCGTTTTGTTGGCAGCTTCACCCGGGGTTGGCGGTACTTTTTTTTAACGTAACACCTATACCCGCTTTGCAGTACAAATTTACTTCACATTTGACCGGAAAACAAAGACATGTCGCTTTTGGCGGAATTGGCG
>JANYAL010000070.1 GCA_025361325.1 Bacteroidota bacterium | reverse complement strand
GCAGGCTGCAAATTTAACGAAGTATTAGCTATGGAAAAATTAAACTGAAATATCTTTGTATCGTAAAGCAGGATTGAACAGCAAAACCGGAAAATGAAAAGAAGCTTACCCGTCATTATCTTATTGGTCCTATCATTCCCCGTGCTTGCCCAGGATTTTACAGGACAATGGAAAGGCGAGTTTACCGACAAAAGCACTTCTTTTGTGGGTTGGGGCGGAGATAAGTGTGATTATGTACTGGAACTAGACTGCAAAGGAAATATAGTTACAGGGTTCTCTTATACTTATTTTTACGAAGGTGGCAAAAGATTCTATACCATTTGCCGGCTCAGTGGTACCATAAACAGGGGGACCAGGTCTTTGGAGGTCAAAGAAGTGGAAAGGACAAAGACAAACGTCCCCTCAAATATCCGTAACTGTTTCCAGTTACATCGCCTTACATATAATCACCAGGGCGTTGAACAGAATCTGGAAGGTACCTGGATCCCTGCTCCTGGGCAGGAAGGGGATTGTGGTTATGGAACCACTTCACTGTCGCGCCGTATACTTCAGAAGAACCCCTTGCTTGTTAAAAATACCATTCCAAAAATCACCAAACCTGCAGTTAAAACACCCTTTAAACCTGTAGAAACAGTAACCAATCAAAAGCTGGTTAAACCGCAGGTACAATTAAATACGGTGACACCGGTTGTTCCGGAACAGCCACTAATTAAAAAAAATGCGGTAATAGATGAGGGTTTGAAAAAACAGAACAATCCGGAACTTGAGAAAATTGATATCCAACCAAAGGTTAATACCGACAATAATTTCGAGAAAAGGAACAATACCCTCTTAAAGACCATTGAGATACAAAACCATACTTTCCGCGTGGACCTGTATGACAATGGCGAGATAGACGGCGATAGTATCTCACTTTTCTTCAATGGAAAGTTATTGCTGCAGCACCAGCGGCTATCGGAGAAAGCCATTACCCTTACCCTCCGGGCAGATGAAAAGAAAGATATCAATGAACTGATCATGTATGCTGAGAACCTGGGAACCATTCCTCCCAATACAGCCCTGATGGTGGTAACAGACGGCAATAAACGATACGAGGTATTCATCTCCTCCGACCTGGAGAAAAGCGGTACGATCCGGTTCATTTACAAACCCGGAACAGGGCAATAAATTATCCATCCTGCCGTTATTAGAGCAACCAATTATTCAATATTGCAATGAAGAACCTTGCAGCCGTAGCAACGGCTACCGGCGGATTTCTTTTTCTCCTGGCGGGTACGCTATCCTGTTCCAAGAACACGGAAACACCTTCATTACCCAATAACCAGGTTATTGTAGGAAAATGGAATATTAACCGCATGCAGCTTAAGGTTTATTATGGTGGTGTTTTTGCATATGACACGATTATCCCCCAGACACCTAAACCCGAGAATTTTGTGCGGTTCGATGCTACCAGAAATTTTGAATACCGTTTCAATACCAGCACCAGCGATACAGGTACCTACCAGCTAATTGGAGCCGATTCCATCATTTCAACTTCCGCTTCCAGGACATACCGCTGGAAGATATTGACACTCTATTCATATTTATTCACGATGATGAACACTTCCACCAGCCCGGATTATCCCGGTGCAATGGTTGAAACCTACTATACACTTGTACACTAGTTTTTGATCCTTACCCCCAATGGAAACTGCACCTCAGTATAGAGGTGCTTTTTTTTTGCTGGTGCTTAAAACTTTACATTCCAGGTCACGGCAGGAATGATGGGAAAAAGGGAGACCTGCTTGGCCTGTACCTGAAGGGTCCCGTTGAAAGGACTGCCTGTCTGATCAAAATAAATGAAATAAGGATTCTGCCGGCTGTAGGTATTGTAAATGCTGAAAACCCATTCGATTTTCCTTTTGCGGTACTCATTTTTGCGCGGTGTAAGTGTCGCGGAAAGGTCAAGTCTGTGGTAGGCAGGCAGGCGGTATTCATTGATACGGCTGTATTCCTGGGTAAGCACACCGTTTATGATATAAAATCGTTGGGGCAGGGTTGCCGCATTGCCACTGCCATACACAAATACCGCAGATGCTTTCCATTTCTTATTGAAAGAATACATGGCCACAATACTCATGTCATTTCGCCTGTCGTACTTAGCCGGGTAGGCATTACCAAAATTGAGAGCGGGAAACCTGCGCCAGGTCCAACTCAGCGTATACCCGATCCAGCCGGTGAACCTTCCCTTGGTCTTGTTGATGAAAAACTCACTGCCATAGCTCCAGCCTTTACCGAAAGTGAAAAAATTCTCTGTATCTTCAAGCGTATTCGGAGTATAACCTTCCTGGTATTCTATCTGGTTGAGCATATTTTTGTAATAGACCTCCACAGAGGTTTCAAACATATTATCCCTGAAATTCCTGAACAGTCCCGCAGCATAAAGCCAGCTGAGCTGAGGTTTCACTTTATAAGTACTGGGTACCCAAATATCGGTGGGCAATGTGGTACCTGCATTGCTGACCAGGTGTATGTATTGCAGGTTACGGGTTACAGAAGCTTTCAGCGAGGTAACATCATTGATGGCATATCGTACAGTAAGCCTTGGTTCAGCGCCCCCGTATGTTTTTACTGGTGCGCCTCCCGCGAAAACAGTACTGTCCAGCCGGTTACCATTGGCATCCGTTTTATAGATATTGTATGGCCCGATCTGTTGAAACCAGCTGTACCGTATGCCAGCATTGATCTTCCATTTATCGCTGATCTCCCAGTCATCCTGCAGGTAAACAGCCGCTTCATGGGCATATTTCACCTGCGCATTGTTGGGTTTAAAAACGATGGAATCCTGTTTGCCGCTTATAACAGAAGGGGTGAATCGATGATAGGTATACAGGCCCCCGAATTTTATCTTATGACCGGAGAACGGATACAGGTCAAGATCCTGCTTGATGCTTACATCACGAATACCGGAGGCCAGTTTGATCTCGAAAGTATGCTGTGCGGCATTGAAATTGAAATTATAATCATTATACACCACGGTGGTATTCCCGAACAACCTGTTATTGTACACATGGTTCCAGCGTAGCGTACCTGTTGTATTTCCCCAGGGGATATTCACTTTCAGGCTTTGGCGTCCGTTCACAAAATCAAATACATCGCGCCCGAAATAACCACTCAGGTAAAGCCTGTCGCGGTCCGAGAAAGTATAATTCACCTTTGCATTCAGGTCATAAAAAAAATAGCCAGAACCGTAGAACTGGCTGCTTTTTGAGATGAATGGCTTGGCAAGTGCGTCAATATAAGTCCGCCGTGCGGATACAATAAAAGATGCCTTGTTCTTTTTAAGCGGCCCCTGGATGGAAAATCGGGAGGCGATCAGGCCAATCCCGGCATCCACCTGTAATTTCTTATCATTGCCCTCTTTCATGGCCACATCCAGCACACTGGATAACCGACCCCCATACTGCGCAGGCATCCCTCCTTTGATGAGAGAAACATTTTTTATGGCATCCGCATTAAAGATAGAAAAGAAGCCGAACAGGTGTCCTGTATTGTATACCGGTGCATCATCCAGCAGGATGAGATTCTGGTCGGGACCACCCCCGCGTACATAGATACCAGCACTTCCTTCTCCTGCATTACGTACCCCGGGCAATAACTGAATGGTCTTCAACAGATCCACTTCACCTAAAAAGGCGGGTATGGTCTTTATCTGTTCAATGGGCAGGCTGAATTTACCCATCTGGGCATTTTTCACATTGGCGTCCCTTTTGCGGGAAGATACCACTACTGCTTCCGATAGATCAACCCGGGGCAGCAGGTCAACATTCAGTTTAATGTCCCGATCCAGCCTGACCTCAATCATCCTGAACTGGTAACCTACAAATGAACAGACCAGGGTATAAACTCCCGGATTCAGTGTGATGGAATAAAAACCATAGGCATTGGTGTTGATGCCTTTTGTTTTTCCTTTTACAGAAAGGGTTGCACTGATCAGGGTCTCACCGTTCAATGAATCCCTGATGACGCCACTGATGGTGAACCTGTTCTTTGCATGTACCGAATCCCTGACCAAAGAAGGTTCCTGTTGAGCGGTTGCATGAAAAGCGATAAGTAAGAGGGCGTAAAGAATTAACCTCATGATTCGTATTCTCTTATGTTGGGTTCAGGGGGGTTAATATTTTATAAGGAGCCTTAAGGCAGCACCTGGGGCTTAATCGTGTCTTTGGTTTCCCCGCAATGTAGCATGGTAGCCTTGTATTCGGGGTGATGCTTCCCCAGGTATGGATTCATGATCTCATCCGAATTACTGATCCAGTTAGCCTCCTTGCCTTCACCAAAAGCCATCGGGCAGTTTTGCCAGTACATCTTCTCCCCTTCGTAATTGATTGCCCTGAAAAAAGAAGGATACATGATCTCTGAGATCATGCTGAAATCTTTACGCATCTCAGTCAGGATGTTCTGTTTAACCAGGGATTCAGCATTCAATCTAATATCAGCAACATTTGCATTCACTGTTGCCAGTATGGTGGCTGTATCTTTTTTCAGTTCCTGTAACGGTAAACTGTCTAGCAAACGGATGAATAGCTGGCAACTCGTTCTTGCCCCGTTGCTGTCGGCTTCCACAAAAGCATTCTTCATATCAAAATAGGCATTCATCAGGTTGCTGACGCTTTTATTGAACGCGGGGGAATGCCTTTTTAACACAATGGGTGGCTGCTTCGGACCGCTGATCCCTCCGCCCGAATGACTGAAGCGGTACCAGTAAAAAACAACTATCCCCAAGACCAGCAGCAACAGGAAAAGCAATACTTTTTTCATACCAGAAATTTTTTGGCAAAGCTAACTTACCCTTACTAAAAAAGGGCCCCGGGTGTTAATAATTTTTGAATCATTAACAGTAAATACAGATAAAGGAGGTATTATCGTTATTTTTGCGGCCAATCAGTGAAATGTAAAGTACTTTTTTTATGTT
Organism: Bacteroidota bacterium; assembly: GCA_025361325.1. Taxonomy (GTDB): domain Bacteria; phylum Bacteroidota; class Bacteroidia; order Chitinophagales; family Chitinophagaceae; genus Ferruginibacter. Next base: position 5,491 of record JANYAL010000070.1, on the reverse strand, counting down.
ATTGGGCCTTCAAAATGTAACATTCGAATTCGGGGCAAGAACCATTGTGGAAGAAGCCACCTGGCATATTCAGCCCAATGAACGTATTGGACTGATCGGCTACAACGGCACAGGCAAATCAACTTTATTGAAGGTGCTAACTGGTCAATTTACACCCAACAGGGGAACTGTGGAAAAGGGACGGGAGACCACCATCGGATTCCTGCACCAGGACCTGCTTAGTTTCGACACAGAAGATTCCATACTGGATGTTGCCATGGGTGCATTTGAAAGGGTGAAGGAGTTGGAAAAACAGATTGAACGCATCGGCAAAGAACTGGAACGCACCGGCGATGAGCACCTGGCGCATGAATATGCCGACTGCCTGCATGAAATGGAAGTGATTGGTGGTTACAATATCCACCACAAAACCGAAGAAATCCTGCAGGGACTGGGATTTGCCAATGCCGACCTGCTAAAACCCTATAAACAATTCAGCGGAGGGTGGAGAATGCGGGTATTGCTTGCCAAAATGATACTCATGCATCCCGATGTACTGTTGCTGGATGAGCCAACCAATCACCTTGACCTGCCCAGTATAGAATGGCTCGAAAAATACCTGCAACATTATCCGGGTGCGGTGGTCATTGTAAGCCATGACCGGTACTTCCTGGACCGCATGGTTACAAAGGTCGTGGAACTGTACCAGCAGCAACTGCATTTTTACACGGGTAATTACTCTTTCTATGAAACGGAAAAAGCGCAGCGTATCGACATCCAGAAAAAGGCCTATGAAAACCAGCAGGATTACATACGGCAGCAGGAAAGGTTTGTGGAGCGATTCAAAGCCAAGGCCAGTAAAGCCGCTGCAGCTCAAAGTATCGTAAAACGGCTCGACAGGCTGGACAGGATCGAAGATGTTGAACTGGAACGCCCGAATATGCGGATCAATTTTTCAGTTGACAAACAACCCGGGCGGATCCTCTGTACGTTAAAGCATGTTTCCAAAAGTTTCGGTGATATCAGGATCGTCGAGAACACCGGGGCAGAAATAGACCGCGGTGATAAGATAGCACTGATCGGTGCCAATGGAAAAGGTAAATCTACCCTGCTCAGGATCATTGCAGGAACGGAGACCTTCCAGGGCGACAGGATCTGGGGCCACAACGTGGAAGAATCTTTCTATGCCCAGCACCAGTTGGAAGCCCTGAACATCAACAATACCGTGCTCGATGAGATGAAAGAGAGCAGGAGCGGCAAGACCGACCTGGAACTTCGAAGCCTGCTTGGGTGTTTTCTGTTCAGCGGAGATGACGTGGAGAAGAAGATAAAAGTACTGAGCGGAGGTGAAAAAGCAAGGGTTGCCCTGGCCAAGACCATCGTGAGTAAGGCCAATTTCCTGTTACTGGATGAACCGACCAATCATCTCGATATTCATTCTGTTGATCTGCTGATAGAGGCCCTGAATAAATATGAGGGGAGTATAGTAATGGTAAGCCATGACCGGTATTTCATAAGCAGGATCGCCAATAAGATATGGGAAATTGAAGATCACAAGATCAGGGAATTCAAAGGAACTTATACCGAATGGGAAGACTGGAAAACCAGGCGCGAAGCTGTTGCTGCCAAAGAAAAAAAGGAATTGAACCAGTTGAAAGAACTCCATACAGGAAAGAATGGTCCTGATACAAAGGTTCAATCCAAACCGAATCTGAAGTCATCTCAAAAAGACAACCGGGTATCACTGGACAAAGAACAAAAAAAAGAATTGCAGAAACAAAAACACCGCTTTCAACAACTGGAGGAAAAGATCGCGCAGCTTAATGTCCGCAAAGACTCTCTGGAGGCAGCACTGGCTTCACCTGAAATATATAATGACAGGACCAAATTCCCAGAAACAGAGAATTCGTACCAGGAAACACTTACAGATATAATAAAGGCCAATACCGAATATGAGAAGGTCTTTGAGAAACTGATGGAACTGGAAGATAAAATATAAGCGCAACTTTACAGGCCCGCCTGATTAATCACCATTAAATCAAAAGCCTCCCGGTATAACCGGGAGGCTTTTAAATATTCTATACAGCTAGAAATTAATAATTGTGGGCTTTCATTTCTACCCTTCTGTTCAGTGCACGGCCAGCAACTGTTTTATTGTCTGCGATAGGCTTGTCTTGTCCGTATCCAGTTGAAGTAAGGCGGCTTTCATTGATGCCTTTGCTTACGATATAGGCTTTCACGGCAGCAGCCCTGTTATCGGAGAGTATCTGGTTCTTATCATGCGTTCCGGTGTAGTCTGTGTGCCCATCAATATTCAGTTTATAAGTAGGATTGTCATTCAAAATCTTTACTACAATATCCAGTTGTTTGAATGACTTGGACAACAGTTTGAAACTACCCGTAGCAAAGAATACATTCTTAGCGGCAAGGTTGATCTTGCTAACGATCTCTTCGCTGATCACTGGGCAACCAAAGTTGGAGGCAGGACCAGGTTCATTGATACATTTATCTTCTTCATCATTCACACCATCGCCATCAGTATCCGGTATCGGGCAACCCTGGTAACGGGCATAACCAAACACATCCGGACATTTGTCCACTTCGTCATTGATACCATCCTTATCCCTGTCTGGGATCGGGCAACCCTGGTAACGGGCCAGACCCGGAACATCAGGACATTTGTCGTCGATATCGGCAATGCCGTCTCCATCTCTGTCGGGACAACCTTTCAAGGATGCCAGACCCGGCGTATCAGGACACCTATCCAAAGAATCAGGTACACCGTCATGATCACGATCATATACTACTGGTGGTGGTGGCGGTGGTGGTGGTGGTGGAATTACTTTCTCACGTCCTATATTCTCAGCAACACCTAAAGAATAGAAGAGGTTGTCGCCCAGGGTCTTGTTGGTAAGTGTAAACTTATATTGTGCCTGTACGAATATATAGGTTGTCTTTTGGATATTAGCCTGTATACCTACCCCTACAGGTATATAAGCACCCCAATGGCTGGTATAAAAACCACCCCCTACTCCTGCAGTCAGGAATGGAGCAAGCAGTGCATCATCTCCATAAGGGCGGATATTGATAGTAGGTTCCAGTTCCAGACCAACTTCTGTATTGTTAGCGGGAATATTATAATAAACTGCCCGGTAATCCTTAAGCATGGCATTCAGTTTCACTGAAAAGTCGATCTTGTTGGTCAGCCCCTTCCAATAGGAAACAGATACACCTTTATCCATTTTGGAAATGGTGTTGTACACTTTCCCTGTAATAGGATCCTTGATGCCTGATGGGCCATTAAAATCAGCCAGGTTGAAGTGCAGTCCAAGAAGCTCACCCTTTTTGCCCCCGGCATTCATCCAGTTAGTCATTTTTTGTGCAAACACACCTGTGGCTAAAAGCGTTATCGCCAGAATAAGCGTTAGTTTTTGTTTCATAAACTTTAATTTGATTAAAATTTTTTAGTTCTGATTATGCAAATATAATGTTAAAATAATAGAAAGGCAAAATTTGCTGTCAATTTTATTAATCGTTCAAAAGTAATGATTTTTACACTTTTACAAGCTTCCAGCGACCTTTTTTAAAAAGTATTATGGAGATAACAGCCTGCAGCGATTCCGCAATCCCGATGGCTATATAAACCCCCAAAGGTGCCGGGTGCAGGTACCGCGACAAAAAATAGGCAAGCGGAATCTGGATCAACCAATATACAATAAGATTTATCAAGGTGGGTGTTCGGGTATCCCCTGCCCCGTTAAATGCCTGGCTGATGACCATGCCATAGGCAAAAAATACGTATCCCAGTGCAAGAATGTGCAGGCATAAAGTACCGGTGGCAACTGCCTCCCTGTCCTGGATGAAAAAAACCATAAGTTGTTCTCCGAAGAAGAAAAAGACAAGTGATACCAGGGCAAAAAAACAAAGGGCCAGGAAAGCAGTGCGCCAAACCGACCTTTCAGCTCTTTCCGGTTGCCCGGCACCCAGGTTCTGCCCTACCAGGGTGGCGGCTGCATTGGCCAGCCCCCAGCCAGGCAGAATGGTGAAGATACATATCCGGATAGCCGTTCCGTAACCGGAAGTGGCAGCTTGTCCGGATGCAGCAATGATACGGGCCAGAAATATCCAGCTGCAACTCCCAATGATGAACTGGAACATCCCCCCTGCAGAGGTATGTATGATGTGCCGGATCAATGAAAGGTTGAACCGGAATTTTGCCAGTGTCAGTTTGATGAGGTCCCTTCCTTTGAACAAATGGTATAACTGGTAGATCACTCCGCAGGCCCTCCCGATCGTGGTGGCTACAGCAGCACCGTTTACACCCAGGCGGGGAAAAGGTCCGATACCTTTGATCAGCAATGGGTCCAGGACGATATTGATCGCATTGGCGATAAACAGGGCCTTCATGGCAATGGAGGCATCGCCTGCCCCCCTGAAAACTGCATTGTTCACAAAAAGCAGCATAATCACCAGGTTGCCGGTAAGCATGATACGGGTGAACTGGAAATTCCCTTCCACCACTTCCCGCGAAGCGCCCATGAATCCGAGTATCTCTTTTGGAAAAATGAACCCGGCGATACTGATGAGAATTGACAAACCAACGGCCAGGGTTACGGCTTGTGCTGCAATGTCCGAAGCTGCACTGAAATCCTTCTCACCTGCCCGCCTGGCCACCAGTGCGGTAACGCCCAGGGCCAGGCCCCAGGCCACCGAATACAGGATGGTGAGGGAAGCTTCCGTCAGGATCACTGTGGTGGAAGCTGCCGGACCTACCTGGTTCACAAAATAGATATCCACAACGGCAAACAACGACTCCAGCACCATTTCCAATACCATGGGCACAGCCAGCAGAAAGATGGCCCTGTCGATGCCTCCACTGGTAAAATCCTTGATATCTCCGCGAACTGCCTGCCGCAATAAGGCGAATACGGATTTACGTTCGTTAGTATGTAAAGATCGGTTCATGATTCAGAAATTAAGAAATGAAAAAACATTACGCAACGTGCCGCTCAATAATGGAAAGACCGGTGGATGATATAGATCCATCCAATGGTTTCAGAAAGCACCCGGTCCTGATCAGAATTTCATATTCATCAAATTGAAGTACATAAAATTAAACGAAATGACCAAAACGAAAAAAAGATGAATTAAGTTATATTTGCATCTTCAGGTCCGGTAGCTCAGTTGGATAGAGCATCAGCCTTCTAAGCTGAGGGTCATTGGTTCGAATCCAATCCGGATCACACTATTTTTTTACATTGAATTTTTCTACCGGCCTTTCATATTCCCTATGAATTATAAGCTGGCAGGTGAACCTAAGCAACTTATAAATGCAGGGTTTAAGTAAATAAAGCAAGATTAAAATATTTCCTTACTATTATTAATCTCCTGAATTTTTACAGCATGTTGAAATGACGGGATTTGAAATAGTACAGATCCAGTTTACGCTACCGGCATTGTTGGTTCTTATATTCCATTTTATCGTACATTTCAGGTTCTTTTTATTTTTAAG
>JANYAL010000056.1 GCA_025361325.1 Bacteroidota bacterium | reverse complement strand
GGATAGCCTACCATCATTTCAACAAAGCTCCGAGGATTTCCTTTTACGCTAATCCGGCCCTTGAAATGACCCCTAAATGGGTTGGCTCTGCGGGCGTGCGGAAGTGATCCGTTGTAATTGGTACCGTCGAACTGGCTATTGGTTGTGATCTTGCTGCGGTCGATTCGCCGCTGTACCAATCCACCCATGAATCCTATGGAGAGGTACATATTGTGGTCTGCGCTGAGCGATTTATGATAGTTCATAGCGGGCAGTACATGGGTTGTACTCAGGGCAACTGTGCCAGCCTTATCATAGAGCAGCTGCCCACCCAGGGTCAGGAAATCATTACTCCTGCCAACCGGCAGCTTATATTCACCATTCAACGAAACGGTCTCATAAGGTACCGTTACACTGTTCCATTGGGTTCTGTATACTGATTGCAAACGAATATCACCACTGAAAATCCCGGCCAGTGCTGGGTTTCTTAATAAAGGTGTTTCGAAGAATTGGGAAAAATGAATGTCCTGCGAAAAAATATCCGAAGTGGAAAGAAGTAAAAATACAAGGCATAAATAGGCTTTGGGTAAACCTCTTTTCATAAGATGGGATTAACGATTATTTCTACAGCTTCTGCAGGCTATGCTATTAACGTTCATAATTCATTTTTAGTATTGGGTATTGTTTATTATCAACGTACTGATTACCAGGGGTTCTAAATGTTCATTTTCCGATTTGCTCCGGTAAACTTAGTTATAATAAAAGACCCTTGCATTTGCAAGGGTCTTTTATTATAACTAATATTTAATTAATTCTAATTCTTTACAGGCGTAGACATAGAAGAAGTAGGAACCGTAGACTTGTTCAAATTCTTTACATTCTTAACCTTTGATTTGGTCTTGTTATTATCTGTTTCTTTTGCTTTTAGTTCATTTTCAGCTTTCAGCTTGGCATCATTGGAGGCAGCCCATTTGTCATAATCTTCAGCACTCAGCACATCGCCGCTAAGTGTAATGCTCTTGATCTCATCCACACCTGCAAATTTAACGGTAAGGTGTTTATCGAAATGACTGACGCCTGCTGCATTATAAGTAGCATTGATGGTTCCGGTCTTACCGGGAGCAATTGGCTCTTTGGTATAATTGGAGATCGTACAACCACAGGTAGGGTTAGCCTGCTCAATGATCAACGGATCCTTACCGATGTTCGTAACAGTAAATACCGCAGTGGTTGGATTACCCACTTTGATTTTTCCAAGATCAACGGATTCTGCTGTGAATTTTGCCACATCTGCAGCGGTCTTGGCCGTAGGCTGTGCAAAAAGAACAGTTGAGCAGATGAGTGCTGTAAGAGATAAAATTATTTGCTTCATTTTATGTTGTTTTTATTGGTTTAATTTTTAAGGTCACCCAGCTTGTTGTTCTCCGGAGCGGATGTGGCCGGCGTTTTCCAGACCTCACCGCTGATGGTCATCACTTTCGTCTGTGTGCCATTGTAGGTGATGGTGATCATTTTGGTAAAAGGCCCTTCAGCTGCCGCATTATACCCTACGGTTATCCTGGTATTGCCACCCGCAGCCACCGCTTTATCCCGTTCCCATTCAGGAGTTGTGCAACCGCAACTGGCTTGTACATTCACGATCTTTAAGGAATCGCTGCCTTTGTTAATGACTTCAAATATATGTATTACAGGCTTACCCTGTGGAATCTTACCGAAATTGAATTCTTTTCCCTTCAAAAAAAGCGATTCGTCCAGGGCGTTCCATGCTGTATTTACAGTAGTTGAATTAACCGAAGTTGCCATATTGGTTTGCTGGCCACTTGCCGCCTCAACTGCTGCCAGTAAAACAAATGTCAAAAATCTTTTCATTCAGGAATCCTGTTTTAATAAGTCAAAGATAATAAAACGGCCAGATCAACGAAAAATTGCCGGGCTGTTAGGAGATTTTTAACAAAGCTGGCTTCAGAATTAATACTTTTGTGCCAGTTAAACATCCATATGGACACACTAAATACTGCTGAAACCGCCCTGCAGGAAAAACTGAGTTTCGAACACTTCAGGGAGGAGGTGATCAGAGATTTTCGTTTAGCCTGTGAAAGCCGTGAGGCCAGCCTGCTCGGACGCAAAGAAGTCCTTACGGGCAAAGCCAAATTCGGCATCTTCGGCGACGGAAAGGAGATCGCCCAAGTGGCCATGTCCAAGTTTTTCAAACCCGGCGATTTCAGGGCGGGGTATTACCGCGATCAGACCTTTATGTTCGCTTCGGGCCTTGCCACGGTTGAACAATTCTTTGCCCAGCTCTATGCTGATCCTGATATCACCCATGATCCCTTCAGTGCCGGCAGGCAGATGAATGCCCATTTTGCCACTCGTATGGTGGATGATAATGGAAATTGGTTACCCCTCGCTGAATTGAAGAATGTGAGCAGCGATATTGCACCCACCGCCGGGCAAATGCCCCGGGCACTCGGACTTGCTTTTGCATCCCGATATTTCCGTAATGTGAAGGAAGTGCAGGGAGAGACCGATTTGAGCAATAACGGCAATGAAATCTGCTTCTGCACCATCGGTGACTCCTCTACCAGTGAAGGACATTTCTGGGAAACCGTAAATGCAGCCGGTGTACTGCAGGTCCCCCTCGCCATTTTTGTATGGGATAACGGTTATGGCATCTCCGTACCTATCGAATATCAGACCACCAAAGGGTCTATATCAACCGTACTGGAAGGATTCCAGATAAAAAAAGACACCAACGGCATCGATATCTATAAGTTGAAGGGTTGGGACTATTCCGGCATGTGCGAGGTACTGGAGCCCGCTATCCAGAAGATTCGCGATACGCACACCCCGGCTCTATTCCATGTGGAAGAGATTACCCAACCACAGGGGCATTCCACATCAGGTAGCCATGAACGGTATAAAAGCCCGGAAAGACTGGCTTGGGAGAAGGAATGGGACTGCATTAAACAAATGCGGCAATGGCTGATTACGAACAACCTGGCCGAAGAAGCGGAACTGAATGCCATTGAGATTGAAGCATCTGTGTTTGTGAAGGCAAACAAACGAAGCGCCTGGGAAAATTACATGGCCCCCATCCTTGAAATAGCCGCACATGCCGTGGAACTCATCAGGGGCGTTCCCGGGAACGACCCGGAGTTCATGACCCTGGCCAATCACTTGGCTGATCTGAAGGAGCCCGACCGCAGGGATATTATGAAAATACTCTCCAGGGCCATTGACAGGGGTGGTAATAGTCAGGGCATGGGGGAACTGGAAAGATATTACAGCCAACTGAAAGCCGGCAATGCAAAACTATATAACACTTTCTTGTACAATGAAGGTCCCCGCTCGGCTCTTAAGGTGCCGGTAGTACCTCCCGATCTCAGTACTGATGCACCCGTGGTGAACGGATATGAGATACTGAATAAATATTTTGATGAATTGTTCGCCAATAATAAGAAAGTTGCAGCCTTTGGAGAGGACCTCGGCTTCATTGGCGACGTGAACCAGGGTTTCAGCGGACTGCAGCTAAAGTACGGCAACCAGCGCATATTCGATACCGGTATACGTGAGCTAAGCATAATCGGGCAGGGCATCGGCATGGCCTTGCGGGGCCTCAGGCCCATCGCCGAGATCCAGTACCTGGATTACCTTTTATATGCGCTGCAGCCCCTCAGTGATGATGTATGCACCACACACTACCGCACAGCCGGGCAGCAATCCTGTCCACTCATCGTCAGAACAAGGGGGCACCGGCTCGAAGGCATCTGGCACAGCGGCTCCCCCATGGGCATGGTTATTAATGCACTCCGGGGCATGTATGTATGTGTGCCGCGCAATATGCTGCAGGCCGCGGGTATGTATAATACCCTGATGCAGGGTAACGATCCTGGCCTCGTCATTGAATGCCTGAACGGCTACCGTCTCAAAGAAAGGCTTCCGTCCAATCTGATGGAATTCACAGTGCCCCTTGGGGTGCCTGAGGTAATACGGGAGGGTACCGATATCACTATCGTCAGCTATGGCTCCACGCTACGCATTGTATCGGAGGCCGCGGACCAGGCAGGCAAAATGAATATCAGTTGCGAGGTGGTGGACGTTCAAACCTTATTGCCCTTTGATACCGGGCACCGCATCATTGAATCCCTCAAAAAGACCAATCGCATCGTCTTCATCGACGAAGACGTACCGGGCGGTTGCACAGCTTACATGTTTAATAAGGTCATGGAAGAACAGGGCGGTTATAAATTCCTGGATGTGTCACCTCGAACCATTACCGCAAAGGCCCACCGACCTTCCTATGGCAGCGACGGCGATTACTTCAGTAAACCGAATGTGGAGGAAGTGGTAGAAGTTTTGAAAGAGATGATGAAGGAGTGAACTTGCAGATAAGCTCATGAAAAACAGTATTGTCATCCTGAAAGAATCATCCCTGACAACCATTTTACAGGTATGTTCGCTACCCGAAGCCTGGCTATTAATTATAACTAATCATGAAATTAACACTCTACCAAATTGACGCCTTTACTTCCCGCCTCTTCAATGGCAACCCCGCCGCCGTCATCCCCCTGGATAAATGGCTCAATGATAACCTGTTGCAGCAGATCGCCATGGAGAACAATCTCTCCGAAACGGTATTCTTTGTTCCGGCAAACAGTCATGATGCCGACTACCAGATCCGCTGGTTCACGCCCAATCTGGAGATCAACCTCTGCGGCCACGCCACAATGGCCAGTGCCTATGTATTGTTCGGGATACTGAATTTTGACAGGCCGGAACTGCGTTTTAGTTCAAAGAGCGGTATCCTGCAGATTACACAAAAGAATGGCCTGTTCACCATGGATTTTCCCAGCTGGAAACCCGAGCGGTACACACAATACGGTGATGAGCTTGCTGAGATTCTG
>JANYAL010000053.1 GCA_025361325.1 Bacteroidota bacterium | reverse complement strand
ATTAAAAATTAATAGTACAACATGGCAAAAAAATCAATTGAAGCCAGGCAACGAAAAAGGGAAGTAATGGTGGCCAAGTATGCCGATAAAAGAAAGGCACTCAAAGCTGCTGGCGATTATGCCGCCCTTGACCTGATTCCCAAGAATGCCTCACCCGTACGCTTGAAGAATCGCTGCCAACTTACTGGACGTCCCCGCGGGTATATGCGGCATTTCGGTTTATCCCGGAATATGTTCAGAGATATGGCATTGCAGGGGAAGATACCGGGCATCACAAAATCGAGCTGGTAAACAGTAATCGAAACAGGATAATGGATTCTTTGATCCTGAATACTGAAAAAATTATTTAATCAATTAACTGAAATAACAATGGTTACTGATCCGATAGCAGATTATTTGACAAGGATACGCAACGCCCAGATGGCGAATCACCGTATTGTAGAGATACCTGCAAGCAACTTGAAGAAGCGTATCACTGAAATCCTATATGAAAAGGGTTATATCCTTAAATATAAATTCGAGGATGATAACAAACAAGGTCTTATCAAGATCGCCTTGAAATATGATACTGCTACAAAATTACCGGTCATACAGAGCCTGGAAAGGATAAGCCGTCCGGGTTTGCGTACATATGCAAAACCGGGTGAATTCAAAAGGGTTAAAAACGGCCTGGGTGTTGCCATTATATCCACTTCCAAAGGGGTGATGACTGATAAAGAAGCAAGATCGCAGAATGTGGGTGGAGAGGTACTTTGTAATATTTATTAATAAGCATGCTTTCAACGTTTCGAAAAAACAGGTCTGAAAATTAAGCCTTCGTCGTGGCTGAACACGGATCGGATATAAAACCAAGATAAAAAAACCGACATGAGTAGAATTGGAAAGAAACCGGTAGAGATCCCAGCGGGGGTATCAATCACATATAACGCAGATGGCGTGGTAACAGTAAAGGGCCCTAAAGGTGAACTGAAACAGTCCATTGACAGGGATATCAAAATCGAGGTAAAAGATGGCACTGTAGATGTTATCCGTCCCACCGACCAAATCCGCCACCGTGCCATGCATGGCCTGTACCGTTCCCTCATCAGTAATATGGTAAAAGGGGTGACTGAGGGATATAAGAAACAGTTGGAACTGGTTGGTGTGGGTTATAAGGCCTCGAATCAGGGCAACCTGCTCGACCTGGCACTGGGATATTCTCACAATATCATTTTCGAGATTCCGAAAGAATTAAAGGTCAACACATTCCAGGATAAAGGACAGAACCCGATGATACAGTTTGAGAGCGTAGACAAGCAACTGATCGGCCAGGTATGTGCCAAGATCAGGAGCCTGCGTAAGCCTGAACCGTATAAAGGCAAGGGTGTGAAATTTGCTGGTGAAGTACTTCGGAGGAAAGCAGGTAAAGCGGCTGGAAAATAATTAAGAAAGTGATGTGCACGGTAGCACATCATTGAATGAACCAATCATGAATAGATTCCTGGCAGTATCAGGAAATAAAACAGAAGTATATGAACAACAAAACCAGTGCAAGAAAGAAGATCAGGTACCGTATCCGTAAGAAGATCAGTGGTGCGTCCCAGAAACCACGCTTAAGCGTTTTCAGAAGCAATACCGATATCTATGCCCAGCTGATCGATGACGACAATGGCGTTACCCTCGCAGCGGCTTCGTCCAAACAAAAGGATATTGCAGCACAAAAGGCCCCGAAGATCCAGAAGAGTAAACTGGTGGGTGCAGCCATTGCGAACAAGGCAAAGGAACTGGGCATCTCTACTGTGGTGTTCGATCGTGGCGGCTATATCTATCATGGACGCGTAAAGGCAGTGGCTGAAGGAGCAAGGGAAGGCGGGTTGATTTTTTAATTAATAAACATTCTAATCAGAAAAATACATGTCAAATTTAATTGTAAATAAAGTAAAGGCTGGCGACCTTGAGTTGAAGGACAAAGTAGTTGCCATCAATCGCGTGGTAAAGACCACCAAGGGCGGACGTGCCTTTAGTTTTTCAGCCCTGGTAGTGGTAGGAAATGAAGCCGGAGTGGTAGGTCATGGTTTGGGCAAGGCGAAAGAGGTACAGGAAGCTATCACCAAAGGCATTGAAGATGCCAAGAAAAACCTGATCAAGATACCCATCATGCATGGTACCATTCCACATGACCAGTTATCCAAGGACGGAGCGGCAAAAGTATATATCAAGCCTGCAGCTCATGGAACCGGTGTGATAGCAGGAGGCAGCATGCGTGCTGTTCTGGAAGCAGCTGGTATCACCGACGTACTGGCAAAAAACCTTGGTTCAGCCAACCCGCATAATGTAGTAAAGGCAACATTTAAGGCCCTGGCCACTTTACGGGAACCCATCGCTGTTGCCAAGACACGCGGTGTGTCGCTTAAAAAAGTTTTTAACGGTTAATAAAAAATTCAGGATGACCTGGTGGATCCAAGATTCACCACGCACCCCTCATCATTTGTTATGAAAAAGATAAAAGTAACACAGGTAAAGAGCGTCATCGACCGCTCCGAACGCCAGAAAAGGACTATGGCAGCGTTGGGACTACGCAAAATGAATGCATCCGTTGAAGTTGAGGCCACTCCTCAGATACTAGGCATGGTCACTAAAGTGCACCACCTGGTAAAAGTGGAAGAAATGTCTAATTAGATGATTAGCTGATTTGGTAATTAGCTGCTTAAATGCCCGGCATTCAGATGTAAGAAATTGCCAATTCATCAAATTGATAAATTTTCAAATAAACAAGCGAGGGGTGATTCCCCGTAAGTACAAAATCAACATACAATGAAATTACACACACTGAAGCCTGCAAAAGGCGCTACACACAAAGAGAAAAGGATTGGCCGTGGTGAGGCAAGTGGAAAGGGCGGAACTTCCACAAAAGGTAATAAGGGTGGTCAGAGCCGTGCCGGTTATAAGAGCAAGATGGCTCACGAAGGAGGACAGATGCCCATCCAACGCAGAATCCCAAAACGCGGTTTCAAGAACAACAATCGTATTGAATTTAAAGTGCTGAATGTTGGACAGATTGACCAGTTGGCTGAGAAATACAACATAACTGAATTCAACCTGCAAAACCTGTATATTAACGGGCTGATCGGTCAAACGGACAGCGTAAAAGTATTGGGTAACGGAGAACTTAAAGGGAAATTCAGCTTTAAGGTAAATGCTGCCAGTGAAAAAGCCAAGTCTGTCATTGAAGCGGCCGGAGGTACTATAGAGATAGTAAAATAAATTAATGATATTTGCCGGTATACTGGAACGAGCCATCATGGGCCGGCAAAACAATTAAACCGAATTCCACTGTGAAGAAGTTCATTCAAACAATTAAAAATATCTGGAGCATTGAAGAGCTACGCAATAAGATAGTGTTCACCCTGTTGTTGATATTCATCTATCGTGTCGGTTCTTTCATTGTTTTGCCTGGTATTGATCCCAATAAACTGGCAAACCTGAGCAACAGTACCAAAACCGGTATGTTGGGTCTGCTGGATGCTTTCGTAGGTGGTGCTTTTCATAAAGCTTCCATCTTTGCTTTGGGTATCATGCCTTATATCTCCGCCTCAATTTTCATGCAACTCATGACTATTCTGGTTCCCCAGATGGCCAAGATCCAGAAAGAAGGCGAGAGCGGCAGAAAGAAAATCAACCAGTGGACTCGTTACCTTACTGTTATTGTTACAGCATTCCAGGCGGCAGCATATATTGGTTATCTGAAGAGTCCGGGTAATGCCGAAGCAATCATACCTGCATTCAGCAGTTATTTCTGGCTGTCCACTGTTGTCATATTAACTGTGGGAACTTTGTTTGTAATGTGGTTGGGAGAAAAAATAACTGATAAAGGATTGGGTAACGGAACTTCCATTATTATCATGGTAGGAATCCTTGCCCGCTTGCCACAAGCTTTCGGGCAGGAATGGGCAGCAAGGTCAACCCGGGGTGCGGGGGGATTACTAATCATGCTGATTGAGATTGTTTTCCTTATTGCCGTAATTTTGGGTATTATCATGTTGGTACAGGGTACGCGCAAAGTGCCCGTAAACTATGCCAAGCAGATCGTTGGCAATAGACAGTTCGGCGGGGCCAGAAATTTCCTGCCGCTCAAAGTGAATGCTTCAGGCGTTATGCCTATCATCTTTGCCCAGGCTATTTTATTCTTGCCAACTGTATTCACTGGATTCAAGGGAGAAGGCTGGGCCAGGCATTTTACCGACCACACCGATGTCATTTACATGATTGTGTACTCATTTTGTGTGATCGCTTTCACCTTCCTGTATACGGCTTTGATATTCAATCCTAAGCAGATGGCTGATGAACTGAAACGTAATAATGGGTTCATTCCTGGTGTAAAACCGGGACAACCCACAGCAGACTATATCGGAACCATCATGGACCGTATCACATTACCGGGTGCCGTCTTGCTGGCACTAGTGGGTATTCTTCCAGGAATATTCCAGTTGCTATTTGGCATGACCCAGGGATTTGCCACTTTCTTTGGTGGCACTTCTTTGCTGATCATGGTGGGTGTGATCCTGGATACCCTGCAGCAAATCGAAACGCAATTACTAATGCGCCAGTATGATGGTTTGATGAGCAGTGGAAGGATACAGGGACGAACCGCCGTTTCATCAGGTATATAACACATCCCCGGATCTTTTTTGTTAATAGATCCGCAATGCCATATAACTATTTATAACCCTGACGAAGAACGTTGGGGTTTATTTTTAAGTAATAATGATCTTAATGATCCTTTTCCACAAAATAAGTATATGATCCATTATAAAAGTAAGGCTGAAATTGAACTGATGCGGGAAAGCAGCCTGTTGGTAAGCAAGACCCTTGCCTTAGTGGCTGCTGCTATCAAACCTGGGGTTACCACACTGAAATTAAATGACATTGCGGAGCAATTCATCAAACAAAATGATGCAAAACCTTCTTTCAAAGGATATAACGGATTTCCATTTGCCACCTGCATATCGGTGAATGATGCAGTTGTACACGGATTCCCATCAGCAAGAGAAATGCAACCTGGAGACCTGGTGTCGGTTGATATCGGTGTTTTCAAAAATGGCTTTCATGGTGACAGTGCATATACATTTGCTATAGGCGATATTCCAGGGGAGTTGAAACAACTGATGCATATCACTAAAGCATCTTTATACCTCGGCATTGAGAAGGCCGTTCATGGCAACCGCGTAGGTGATATATCTTATGCCATTCAACACTATGCAGAAAGAGAACATAAATATGGTGTTGTGAGAGACCTGGTAGGTCATGGACTGGGTAAGCACCTTCACGAAGAACCACAAGTCCCTAATTTCGGCAAAAAAGGCACTGGGGCCAAGCTACTGGAGGGAATGGTTATTGCCATTGAGCCCATGATCAACCTGGACACTAAAGATGTGTTTCATGATAAAGACGGTTGGACAATCCGGACTGCCGACGGCAAGCCCTCTGCACACTATGAACATAATGTGAATATACGAAAAAGCAAAGCCGATATATTATCCTCATTCACGGAGATCGAAGCCGCGGAACAGTCTAATCCCCATCTCTTCTCGGATTATTAATTCTACGACGTATCATAATCCATCATATAAAGGAATGGAGGGAAAGAAAAAAAAGCGTTTGATAGTTATCGGCGGCGGAGCGGCCGGCTTTTTTTGTGCTGTAAATGCTGCAAGGCTTAATCCTGCACTTGAAGTTTGTATTCTTGAAAAGAGCAATAAATTATTAAGCAAGGTAAGGGTAAGCGGCGGCGGAAGATGTAATGTTACGCATGCTTGTTTCAGCATTGCTGAAATGGTAAAACAATACCCAAGGGGGAGCGCATTTCTGAAAAAAGCCTTTCATCACTTTTTTACTACAGATACTATTGCCTGGTTCAATGAAAGGGGTATTCATTTAAAGACCGAGTCAGATGGGAGGATCTTCCCAGAGAGTGATTCATCGGAGACCATTGTTAGTTGTTTGCTGAAAGAAGCCCGATCTTATGGAGTTGAGATCATGATGAACCGGGAAGTAGTAAGACTGTCTAAACTGAATCCTCAGCCGGTTGGTCATGGCGGAACATGGTTAGTAGGTCTGAAGGATGGCAAACAATTCTTATCGGATTTTATATGTATAGCTTCGGGGGGCTATCCCAAAGCGATACAATTTGAATGGATTACAATGGCGGGACATAATATTGAATCTCCTGTTCCGTCTCTCTTTACTTTTAACATGCCTGGTAATCCCATAACCTCACTGATGGGTATTACAATAGAAAAGTCTGTGGTCAAGATCTCGGGCTCCAAACTTACCGAAGAAGGCCCCTTATTGATTACCCATTGGGGTATGAGCGGCCCGGTGATACTAAAGCTTTCCTCACGTGGAGCCAGACAGTTGGCTGAATGCAATTGGAATTTCCGCATTCTTGTTAACTGGTTGCCGGGATACCATGAGAACAACCTAAGAGAAAAGTTTCAGCAGCTCCGTTTCGAATTGGCCTCACAGAAGATATATAACCGTAACCCTTTTGGATTGCCGGCAAGGCTATGGGAATACCTGCTTGCCTTATCGGGACTAAAAGAATCATTGCGCTGGGCTGACCTGCCTTTACGGGAGCAACATATGCTTATTCAGAACCTGTGTTCACAAGAATTTGATATAAAAGGAAAGACCACCTTTAAGGAAGAATTTGTAACTGCAGGCGGCATCCTTTTGGATGAAATAGACAGCAATACCATGCATAGTAAAAAATTTCCCGGACTTTTTTTTGCAGGTGAAGTAATCAATGCGGACGGTGTGACTGGGGGCTATAATTTTCAAAATGCCTGGACGACCGGGTGGATCGCAGCGAAGGGTGTGGGAGAACTTCTAAAGGCTTAAAGTTAAAAGTTGAAAACAGAAGATAACTTTTAACGTTCAGCTATAATAAACAAGTTCTATTTAAGGTACATTTGTTAAGACTAAAACCTGGTGTTTGATTGCCAACTCCTCGATCCATGTTCAAAAAAATAGACCGTTATATTCTTAAGAAATACCTGAGCAGTTTCTTTTTTTGCCTGTTGCTATTCACTGTGATCGTTGTGGTGGTGGATATCAGTGAAAAGACAGATGATTTCGCCAAGGCAAAATTGTCCATGTCGAAGGTGATAACGGATTATTATTTTGGGTTCATACCCCGGATCGATGCCATGCTCTTCCCGTTATTTGTATTCATATCAGTGATCTTTTTCACTTCCAAGATGGCTTACCGTTCAGAAGTGATTGCTATATTGAGTAACGGTGTTAGTTACAATCGATTCCTGAGGCCATTTATGATAGGGGGTATATTTCTATCAGGTATATTATGGTTGGGTTACCAATATTTTATACCCCTCGCAAACCGCAAATGGGGCGAATTTGAAGCAAGATACATAGACCCAAACTATGGTAATACCGGCAATTCCACATACCGGGAGAAGATATTTTTTAAAATGGATACCAATACCTACGTGGCTATACGGGGCTATGACACGGTAATGAAAGCGGGGAATGGATTCATTGTGGAGAGATTCCAAAAGAATAAACTAAGTTATAACCTACGTGCTGAGAATTTGAACTGGGATTCCGCATCAAAAAAATGGAGGCTCACCAATGTAGTGGAAAGGAACCTGGATAGTTTGAACGAACATATACTGCGTTTGCCAACGATACTAACCACTTATAATTTTTCTCCCCGCGATCTGCGACAGTATGAATACCTAAAGGATCAGTTACCTACTCCTGAATTAAATGAATTCATACAAATGGAAAGATTAAGGGGTTCCGAAATGCTGAGTACCCTGCTGGTGGAACGCTATAACAGGGATGCTATTCCTGTGTCGGTCATGATACTGACAATTATCGGGTCAGTGCTTGCTTCCCGTAAGATTCGAGGTGGAAGTGGTCTGCATCTTGCTTTAGGGGTGGTGATTAGCGTGATGTATATTCTTTTCAGCCGATTTTCACTTGTTTTTGCCACCAAAGGAAACTTTACCCCATTCCTCGCAGCCTGGACACCCAATCTCTTGTTCGGGTTACTTGCTTTCTACCTGTACATGAAGGCTCCTAAATAAAAAACCTTTTGTTTTTGAACATACAAAAACTTTCGACAAAAACTTTTGTTTTAAAGATCAACCAGATGTAATTTTATAACACTATAATTGCGAACATATATTCTATTTCTGATCACTCTGCAATAACAGAAAGTAATTACTCATTTAAATATTCATCATCAATAATTAATTATTTATCATGGGAATTGTAAAAGATAGGTTCAAGGAAAAAGCCGATCAGGTGGGTTCTGAGATCAAGGAACTATTAAAAGCACATGGTGATAAGAAGATTGGTGAGGTCAATTTAAGCCAGATATACCAGGGTATGCGTGGAATCACCGGCCTCGTCACTGAGACTTCATTGCTGGATTCACAGGATGGTATACGTTTCCGCGGCTATTCCATTCCAGAATTAAGGGAAAAACTGACCAAAGTGAAAGGTGGGTCCGAACCTTTGCCTGAAGGGTTGTTTTACCTGATGCTGGTAGGTGAATTGCCTTCAGATGATGATGTTCATCATTTGAGCAGTGTTTTGCAAAGGAGAAGTCATGTCCCCAACCATGTGTTCGCTACCATTGAGGCATTACCTGTGAATACACACCCTATGACACAGTTTGTGGTGGCCATTATGAGTCTGCAAACGGAAAGTCAGTTCTCCAAGCGCTATGCACAAGGCATGAACAAAAAAGATTACTGGGATGCGGTCTTTGATGATTCCATGGACCTGATCGCCAGGCTGCCCAGGATCGCAGCATATATATATCGGCGCAAATACAAGAATGCCGAGCATATTCAGCCGAATGGTTTACTGGACTGGTCTGGTAACTTGGCTCATATGATGGGTTATGAAGATGAAGGTTTTCATGAACTGATGCGTTTGTATATGACCATACATGCTGATCATGAGGGTGGTAACGTTTCTGCTCATGCCACCCATTTGGTTGGGTCTGCTTTAAGTGATCCTTACCTGAGTTTTGCCGCCGGTATGAATGGACTGGCCGGTCCTTTGCATGGTTTGGCCAACCAGGAGGTTATCAAGTGGATATTTGAATTAAGGGAAGAGATCGGTTCTGAACTGCCTACAAAACAACAGATCGAGGAGTATGTTAAAAAGACATTAAGTGAGGGAAAAGTGGTTCCCGGTTACGGTCATGCTGTCTTAAGAAAGACGGATCCGCGTTTTACAGCTCAGATGGAATTTGGTAAAAAACACATGCCGGATGACCCGCTGGTTCAAACCGTTTGGAACATTTATGAGGCCGTTCCTCCGATATTGCAGTCCATCGCCAAAATAAAGAACCCCTGGCCCAATGTAGATGCACATAGTGGTGCCCTGCTGGTACATTATGGGATGGTGGAATATGAATTCTATACCGTATTATTTGGTGTTTCAAGGGCATTAGGCGTATTGGCAAGCCTATGTTGGGACAGAGCCCTTGGCTTTCCACTGGAAAGACCAAAATCAGTAACCTCCGAACTGGTTAAATTATGGCTGGAAGGCAAAGCGGAAATTTGGGGTGATTAAAGTGAGGATCGATTTTGACATATTCCTATCATAAGGCCGGAAACATGTATCCGGTTTTTTTGTAAATTGCAGCCTTAAATCAGATTAAATGAAAAAAGTAGTTTTACTGTCATTTTCTACCATTCTTTGCTATGGAGTATATGCCCAACAGGGAAAAACGGCCAATTTTGTGCTCAAGGGCGATGCGAATCTGAAAGTTTTTTACCAGACCTTGGCAAGTGGGGATGTTAATACAGCTATCACTTCACTGAATTATTATATAAATGAGCATGGAAACAATAGCCCTTATGCCGATACGCTTGCTATGTTATATATGCAACAGGGATTATTCGGACAGTGTTATTATTGGGCTGATAAGCGGTTACAAGTAAAACCCGAGGATAATGGATTATTGGAAATGAAGGGTATATGCCTCGAAAAATTACAACAGCCGAAAGAGGCAATAAATATCTTTGAAAAGCTGTACAGTAAGACCAAAAATCCATTCCATGCATACAAGTTAATGGAACTCCAATATGGTATCAAGCGACTTGCGGAATGTGTGTCCACTGCTAACAGTGCGGAAAACCTGCAATTCAAGCCAGATTATGTCGTGAGTTATAATGTTGGCGACCAGGTGGGTAGGACCTACCTGCAGGCGGGTGTATTCAACATACATGGCCTTGCTTTGTATGACCTTGATAAAAAGGCAGAAGCAAAAGCCTATTTTGAAAAAGCCGTTGCCCTGGATAGTAATTTTGTACTTGCACGCCAGAACCTTGAAGCTATGCGGAAGATGGAATCAGGTAGTAATAACTTGAATAACAATAACGTGCCTTCAGTAAATCCTGCCAATAAACAACACTAAAATAGATTTTGAATCGCGTGGCGTTGCCTATATATTTGCAATCCGTTATACGGGGGGTTAGCTCAGTTGGCTAGAGCGCTTGCATGGCATGCAAGAGGTCGTCGGTTCGACCCCGATACTCTCCACAATTCAATCCTGCTTCAGCAGGATTATTTTTTTATACTTTATTACTAAAGCTGCGTTGCAGATCTGTAAAACGCCCAAAACTCATTTCCCAGAGGGTTACTTGCTGTTCAAAATTAAGCCAGCCAGGTGTGGTGATATGCTTTTTTACGAATTCAAAACCTGTTTTTTCCAGTGTTTTGTTGGGGGCAATGTTCAGGGAATAAGGCTCACAATACAGTTTTTTCAATTTTAGATTATTAAAAAAAAGGGGAATTGTCATTCTTACAAATTCGATGCCTGTGCCTTTTTGCCGGGTAGGACTTT
>JANYAL010000111.1 GCA_025361325.1 Bacteroidota bacterium | reverse complement strand
TTTTTTTTCTTAAACATCTCCAGCATCCTGTCGGTGACCACAAAACCGCCAACTACATTGAGCGTACCCAGCACTACGGCCAGGAATCCCAGTCCAAGGGCCAGGTAATTATCCTGTTTCGCATTGCCCATGATGATGATAGCACCTATCACTACCACCCCGTGTATGGCATTGGCCCCGCTCATCAGCGGTGTATGCAGTACGCTGGGAACACGGCCTATGACCTCAATACCGACGAAGATCATTAGCACAACGATGTAAATCATCTGTTGATTGGCCGAGATCCAGTTCAATACATTTTCCATAATTGTTATTTTAACAGGGCTGCTATGCGTTCATTGGTGATGGCACCCTGGTAAGCGATACAGGTCCCTTTCACGAGGTCATCATCGAAATTAAGGTTTAGTGTCCCTTCCTTGCTGATCATGAGTTGCAGGAAATTCAGGATATTCTTCCCGTATAATTTACTGGCATCGCTGGGCATGGTAGCCGGCAGGCGTGAAGTGCCAACGATATGTATACCGTTATGAACAACCGTTTCATCATTACGTGTAAGCTCTGTATTCCCGCCTGTTGCTGCGGCCAGGTCAATGATCACAGACCCGTTCTTCATGGCTTCCATCATCTCCGTGGTGATCAGTACCGGAGCTTTCCTGCCGGGTATCTGTGCTGTTGTGATGATGATATCCGCCTTGGCCACACGCTCTGCGATCTTTGCTTTTTGTCTTTGCATGAATGCTTCGGATTGTTCTACTGCGTAACCGCCAGCCTCGCTGGCATCGGCGGCACCTTCTACTTCTATGAACTTACCCCCCAGGCTCATGACCTCTTCTTTCACCGCAGGACGGGTATCGAATACTTCCACTACTGCACCCAGCCTGCGCCCGGTGGCAATGGCCTGCAAGCCTGCTACGCCGGCTCCCAGAATCAGCATCTTTGCAGGCGGTATAGTGCCCGCCGCTGTCATGAACATCGGGAAATATTTAGGGAACAGGTTCGCAGCCAGCAGCACGGCTTTATAACCGGCTATATTGGCCTGGCTGCTCAGTATGTCCATACTTTGCGCACGGGTGGTGCGAGGCAGCATGTCCATGCTGAAAATGGCAAGTCCCCTCCCTGCCCATTCCCTGATCAGCCCGGCATTAAACAAGGGCTGGTAAACACCCAGCAGCATGGCACCTGCTTTCATGCCGGAGATATCCGCTGATGAAACATTGCCCATCGATAAAATGATATCCGATGTGTGCAGCACTTCCGCACGTGGAGCGATGGCAGCGCCTGAATTCGTATATACTTCATCTGTAGCAAAAGAAGTGATACCTGCATTGTTTTCAATGACCGCAGATACATTCCATTTTTTCAGGATTGCGATATGTTCGGGAAGTAAGGAGACTCTTGTTTCGGGTAAAGATTCTTTTAAGACACCAATTATCATAAGCAGGCTATTGCATACAAAGGTAATAAAATTTAAAACCGTATTATATATTGCCGGGGGATTTTGATGTCGGTGGTGAAAAAAACAATGCCCAGGAAGAACAGGTCGATAGACAGGGTTACACGAGGATTGTGGCTGATCTGTTTCCAGGCTTCCTCCATCTCCCGGCTCCAGTGAATATCATCAAAGATCAGCACAGAAGAAGGGCCGCAACGTTCCATTAACTGATGGAAATATTCCAGTGTTGGTGCCAACCGGTGATTGCCGTCCACGTAGGCAAGGCCGACGGTATCGAAGCGTGCTAAGACAGATGGAAGTACAGCGGAAAAATCACCTTCCAACAGCTCTATATTCCTGCACCCGACCTCCGCAAATCCTTTTCTGGCAAGGGCTGCAATAGGAGAAACGCCTTCGCAGGTATACAGTTTTGCATCGGGGTTTCCGGCAGCCAGGTAAGCCGTTGAGATACCCAGCGAAGTTCCCAGTTCGATGATATTATCCGGATGGTAATGCTGTACGATACGGAATAATAACTGTGCATATTTGGGCGATTTCAGTGAGGTAGACGCAATGTCGCAAATTCTTCTTTTACCGGTCGGGAAGACCACTGAACCTGCCCCCGGGTCCATGAACTCAATGACCCTTGTATCAGATTTAAATTTTTCTCGCAGGGCCTCCACTACATGATACGAATCATATTTATTTTTATCCCGGAGGATATTTTTTATGAACCCGAAAACGAAGGGAGAATGTATACCATGCCCTTTACCGTTGGATGCGGTGAGATAATAACGAAGGTATTTATTAGCTAATTGTAGAGAATTGTACAAGAAAGGCTTTAGAATTTAGTATTTAGAATTTAGTATTTATTCTTCCTTCTTTTCCCATACCTCGAACGAATAAGCATATCCATGTTTCTCATCAGCCGGAAAATCTTCATGGGATACCTCCGTCCAATCTTCCCCATCGATCACGGGGAAAAAAGTATCGCCGTCGATCACCGCGTGTACACGTGTCATGTAGATACGGTCTGCCTTTCCCATGGACTGCCGGTATATCTCGCCGCCACCAATGATGAATACTTCTTTGCAGTTCGTATTGGCCGCTTTCTGAATGGCGCTTTCAAGGTCAGGCGCAGAAAACACACCATCGGCCACCCAGTCCTGCTGGCGGGTGATCACGATATTTATCCGCCCCGGTAAGGGTTTGTTGAACGTGTTATAGGTCTTCCTGCCCATGATCACCGGCATTCCCCAGGTGGTATTCTTGAAGTATTTCATGTCATTGGGAAGGTGCCAGGCCAGTGCGTTATTCTTACCGATAACGTTGTTTTCAGAAGCGGCGACTATGTGAGAGATAATCATAATAATAAGAAATAAGGAATGAGAAATAAGGAAGTTGGCAGTATTTATTTAGCTCATCTTTCCCTTACTATACTATTTCGGTCTACGATTCTTTTTGGCTGTTTCCACCCTATTGTGAAAGGTTGCCTGTGCTTAACATTAAATGAGTGCAGCTGCAGTAGCACTTTTTACCAACTGAAACTCCAAATCATATACCGCTTTGGTATTCGGAAGCAGTTCACAAACTTCCAGGCATATACAGGAAAGACTGATCAGCTTGTCTTCAATTTTTACGCTTCCCCCTTTCCTTAAGGTACGGTTTAATGAGGAAAAGCTAAAGTGCCCTTTTTTAAAGTAGCCCTAACCCTTTTAGACCCCAGTTCCGTATTCTGTATTTATTATGCTACATCACTACACAGCCACCGGTGCTTTTATAGCTGGATGACACTCATAATTCACCAACTCAAAATCCTCGTACTGAAAACCGAAAATATCTTTTACCCCAGCATTGATCTTCATCTGCGGCAATGCAAAAGGCTTTCTGGTGAGTTGCAGCGCTGCCTGCTCAAGATGATTCTTATACAGGTGCACATCGCCAAACGTATGCACGAACTCCCCCGGTTCCAGGTTGCACACCTGCGCGATCATCAAAGTCAATAAAGAATAGGAGGCGATATTGAAAGGAACCCCCAGGAATACATCTGCACTCCTTTGATAAAGCTGACAACTTAACCTGCCCCTGGTTTCCCCTTTTAAGGGATCCGGAGGAGTAACATAGAACTGGAACAGACAATGACAGGGCATCAGTTTCATTTGAGGCAGGTCGGCCACATTCCATGCACTGATGATCATACGACGGCTGTCGGGATTGGTCTTTAACTGGTGAATTAGCTCCCTCACCTGGTCCACTTCCACCCCTTTTGCTCCTTCCCAGCTTCTCCATTGCTTACCGTAAACGGGACCGAGATTACCGTTCTCATCAGCCCACTCATCCCAGATCCTTACCTGGTGGTCCTTCAGGTAAGCGATATTAGTATCTCCTTTCAGGAACCACAGTAATTCATAGATGATACTTTTCAGGTGGCATTTTTTGGTAGTTACCAGCGGAAACCCGGTACGGAGATCAAAGCGCATCTGGTAGCCAAAAACGCTCCTTGTTCCTGTTCCTGTGCGGTCGTTCTTATCCGTTCCCGTATCGATGATATGTCTTAACAGTTCCAGGTATTGCTGCATGGATGCAAGTTAATCAGTCTGAAGGGTGATTTAATGAAATGAAAACAACAATGAGGAAAAATTGTGTATTTGATCTCAGTCATTTCAGGGTATTAGAACAAGGAGTTCTCGTCTTAACCAGGCTTTATGCCATATATTCTTCGTAAATTTGCCGATTCATTTTACCATGGCAACAAAAGGAAAAGTATTGATGGCAATGAGCGGCGGTATAGACAGTACCGTGGCAGCATTAATGCTTCATAAAGAAGGATATGAGGTGGTAGGGATCACCATGAAGACCTGGGATTATGCCACCAGTGTGGGCACTACGGGTAAAAAAGAAACAGGCTGCTGTAACCTGGACAGCTTTAACGATGCACGCCAGGCTGCGGTACAACACGGTTTTCCGCATTTTATACTGGATATACGCGGGGAATTTGGTGATTTTGTGATTGATAATTTCGTGGAGGAATACCTGGCCGGCCGCACGCCCAATCCCTGCGTCATGTGCAATACCCACATCAAATGGCGCGCACTCATGAAAAAGGCAGATGCACTGGATTGCGAATTCATCGCCACCGGACATTATGCACAGGTGCACCAGCATACAAATGGAAGGTACTTCATCCGTAAAGGCATTGATGATACCAAGGACCAGAGCTATGCGCTCTGGGGACTGCAGCAGGACCTGCTGAAACGAACCCTGCTCCCCCTGGGTACCTACCATAAAAAAGACATCCGCAGGATGGCACATGATTTCGGCTACCCCGAACTGGCCAAAAAGAATGAGAGCTATGAGATATGCTTCGTTCCTGACAATGATTACCGGGGCTTCCTGAAACGCAAAGTGGCAGGGTTGGAAGAAAAAGTGATGGGAGGCAATTTCATAGACAAGCAAGGGAATATCCTGGGCAAACATAAAGGATATCCCTTTTACACCGTAGGCCAGCGCAAAGGGTTGGAAATTGCTTTGGGTAAACCGGCCTTTGTAACCGGCATCCTACCCGAATCCAATACCATTATACTTGGTGATGAGGATGACCTTAACCGCAGCGAGATGCAGGTTACCCGGTTGAACTGGATCAAATACAATGGTATCACGGAAGGGATGGAGACAGTGACCAAGATACGGTATAAAGATAAAGGCGCGCTTTCAAGCCTACACACATACGAAAATGGCATACTTGTTCGTTTTTATGACGATGTAAAAGGAATTGCCCCCGGGCAGAGTGCTGTTTTTTATGAGGGCGACGATGTGATTGGGGGTGGAATCATAGAACGCAGCATCCTCCCAGAACCGGTATAATTATTCCTGTTTTCTGTAACTTTCCATATTATGAGAAAAGTAGTTTTTCTTGTTGGTGTCATCTGCCTCTTCCTCTTCAGCGCATGTACTAAAAGTTCAGAGGACTTTAAAACTACTGCGCTTAGTGAATATTATCCTCTGCAGGTGGGTA